>CAVDGK010000218.1:0-3427 GCA_963607995.1 Oscillospiraceae bacterium
ACAAGTGATAGTTTAAAAAATGAATATAGTGCTCCTTTGTGCAAGCACAATCGTGCTTTTTACTTTTTAACAAAATCGCTTCATTGCTTCGCAATTCCCGCGATTTGATCAGAAGATGTTTATGAAGAACGTTACCACCAGACTATTGATGAAATCGGCAAACATACTGCCCACGATAGGAATCAGGATGTAAGCCTTGACGGAAGGTGCATATTTTTCAGTCAGAACCTGCATATTAGCCATGGCGTTGGGCGTGGCACCAAGACCGAAACCACAGGTACCGGCAGCCAGAACCGCTGCATCGTAATCCCGTCCCATGATGTTGAATACAACAAAGTTCGCAAAGATTGCCATGAATACAAGCTGGGTAAGAAGCAGAAGTATAAGGGGCAGAGCCAGATCTGCCAGCTGCCACAATTTCAAAGTAACCATGGCAATACCAAGGAAAAGGGACAGGCAAATACCACCAATATCGTTGATTTCGCCCATATGAATGGTGAACTTTCCGCTAAACTCACTAATATTTCTCATAACAGCTGCCACGATCATAGCACCAATATAAATCGGGAAAGTCATACCTGTCATAGACAAAACATTGGAAACGATAGTACCAAGACCCATGGCGATAGCCAGCTGATAAGCAGCCGGAGCATACATGCTGATAGCACGGTGATGCTTCTCATCTTCTTCTACCAGATAGCTGTCATCTTCTTCCTTAACTGTTTCAAGAAGATTGTGTCTCAGAATAAGTCTTCTTCCTAAAGGACCGCCCAACAAGGAACCGGCTACCAGACCGAATGTTGCCGCTGCCGTACAAAGTGTGGTTGCACCCGTAACACCAAGGTCTTCCAAAACCGTACCAAAGGCACCGGCGGTACCATGACCGCCTACCATAGGAATGGAACCGGTGCAAAGACCAATAAGCGGATTTATACCGATGGCTTTAGAAACACCGATAGCCAGACCATTCTGGGCAAAAATAAGAGTGACAACGCAGATAAGGAGAAGCAGAAGTCCTACACCGCCCTGCTTCAGGACTTTGAGGTTTGCCTGAAAACCAACAGAGGCGAAGAACATGATCATGCATACCGTCTTAAGTGTTTCATCAAAGGAAAGTTCCACGATGCCAAGTTCATACAAAACGCAGGACACAATGGCAAAGAGGAGACCACCTACAACGGGAGATGGAATACAGAATTTTTCAAGGAACTTGATTTTTTTCTTAAGGACTGAACCCAGGTAGAGAACCGCTACGGCAAGGCCCAGTGTCTGATACATATCTAATGATAATTCTTTCATTCACATTTCCCCTTCCTTAATCCATTTCCGATGCCGTATCATCAATAGTCACGCCATTTTCTGAATAATAGGAAAGAGCTCCTGAATGGAAAGCAGCGCTGACACCTTCTGTGGCAAAAGTCGTATCTGGTCCGGCATTGACTGATGTAGCATATTTAAAGTCATCAGCATGATCAAAAAGGAGCTCTGTCACACTCTTAACTGTTGCGTCAGAAACCTTTGAATCCGTTACAAGGACAGCCTTGGCTCCCACCGTTGTCACATCCTCTTCCTGCCCCTCATAGGTTCCGGCCGGAATGGTTGTTTTTGTATACTGCGGATACAGATTAAGGAGAATATCCATGGTAGAATCATCCAGGGGCACCAGACGAATATCCATTTCCTTACAAAGTTCCGTGACTGCCACTGTAGGCGCACCAGCCATAACGAAGAAGGCATCGATCTCACCATTTGCCAGAGCTGCTGCCGAATCAGAAAATGACAGATTACTCATTTCGATCTGATCTTCCCTAATGCCTGCCGCATTAATAAGCTGTTTGGCATTGCGGATAACAGCCGAGTCTTCCTCACCGACGGAAACCTTCTTGCCTTTAAGGTCCGTCACCTCTTTAATATCGGAATCAGCCGGCACCACCAGCTGCAGAGCCTCTGTATAGAGAGCCGCTACTGCCTCTATATTTTCAGCCTTGTCATCCACAAATTCATTCATACCATTAACGGCATCGTAAAGAATATCATTCTGGACAATGGCCATCTGAATATAGCCATCTTTCAAAAGACGAAGATTGGCGGCGGAACCGGCTGTGGTTTTAACCGTCATTTCCGTGTTTTCCAGATTTTCATTAACCAGATTGGCCAATACATTTCCGTAAGCATAATAGTTGCCACCGGTGCCGCCGGTGCCCAGCTTCACGGAAGTAGTGCCAGAGCCGCACCCTGCAAGAGAAAATGCACAGGCAGCTGACAAAAGAATTGCTGCAATTTTCTTCATGGGAATCCCCTCTCTTAAAAATTTGGTGTTGGGTTAATTGCCCCAACAGATACCGCGGGTAAAGCCTGCGTCAGCGTTTTGCCCCTGATATCACAATAATGGGTAATTATAGCATATTCCTTTAGTCCCTTCCATTCCGAAAAGATTGTTAGAATAAAACGGCAGTGTTATAATGCACTCTGTCGGTGAAAATACAGATCAACCGGCAATAAAGTTTCCGGATGCAGCCCACACTTTAAATTTTGTGCAGAAGCATCCTGCAAACCCACTTCCCATTAATACATAAAACACAACAGGAGTCGAATACATGAATTATGCAGAAGAATCCCTGAAACTTCATGAGAAAGTTAAAGGAAAAATCGAAGTCGTATCCACTGTTCCCGTCGCAAATGCTGAAGATCTTTCCCTGGCTTACACACCTGGCGTTGCCCAGCCCTGCCTTGAAATTCAGAAAGATATCAATAAAAGCTATGAACTGACACGCCGCTGGAATCTCTGTGCAGTCGTTACCGATGGTTCAGCCGTTCTTGGCCTTGGCAATATCGGTCCGGAAGCCGGCATGCCGGTTATGGAAGGTAAATGCGTCCTTTTCAAATCTTTCGGAAATGTAGATGCTTTCCCGCTCTGCATTAAATCCAATGATGTGGATACCATCGTCGATACAGTTTATAACATTTCCGGCTCCTTCGGTGGTGTAAACCTTGAGGATATCTCCGCTCCCCGCTGCTTCGAGATCGAACGGAAGCTGAAAGAAAAATGTGATATTCCCATTTTCCATGACGATCAGCACGGTACCGCCATCATCACTCTGGCCGGTCTTACTAATGCTCTTAAAGTCGTTGGCAAGAAGAAAGAAGATGTCCGCATCGTTACTTCCGGTGCCGGTGCTGCCGCTATTTCCATCGTTAAGCTTCTTCTCTCTGCCGGCTTCAAAAATATTATCATGTGCGACAGAAAAGGTATGATCAATAAGGAACGCACGGACCTTAACTGGATCAAAAAAGAAATGGCTGAGCAGACAAACCTGGAAGGACGCAGCGGTTCTCTGGCTGAAGCTCTGGTGGGAGCTGATGTCTTTATCGGTGTTTCCGCCCCGGGCCTTGTCACAAAGGAAATGGTCAGCACCATGAATAAAGA
>CAVDGK010000219.1:0-3418 GCA_963607995.1 Oscillospiraceae bacterium
TTGGAAAACAGCACTGCATAATGTTGGGTTTCACGAAAAATCTGGTCTTTCCTGAACCTGAACCACCAATCACAAGCACATTCTTATTTCGTGCCGTGCCAGGATTCTTTGGCCGGTTATTCATGGTCAGACCTTCCGTCTGTGTCAGAATCATATTATTTTCCGGCTTGGGATCCATATACGGCTTAATATCCGCTGCGGTTCCCCATCTGGCCGAACCATACTCCACACCCTGTCGATATTTCTTGGCATTCTTACTTCGATAGTATACAACGCCTCTAAAAATCAAAGCCATCAGTATTCCAACCAAAAGATCCAGCGGATGAAAGCTTGGAAATGGATTCTTAAATCCCTGGGTAAAGCATAAGAATGTATTTCCGATCTTCTTTGCCACCATGTCTCCGGGAACGTGCCGGTACACCCAGCTGACTTTATCAGCCAGGTATCCGATGATCACGTAAGGAACCGAGAGAACCAGAATCTTTTTTATATCTTCTGTCCTCATCGCTCCTGCCCTCTGTCTTTCTGCTTCGACCTCTCGCGCTGCTTGTCCTGCACCTTAGATTTCTGAATATACTGGGATAGACGTTTCTGGATGGATGGCTTCTTGGATTTCACTAGTTCCATGGTGGAAAATTCTTTGAAAGCTGCCGTCATTACATCCACATCTCTTGCCTTGAAAAACACAAAATACTTAGGCGTCTCCGAATATCTGTCCTTCTTTAAAGAAAAATCTATGCTGTATTTGTTTGCGATCCGCTCAAAAGACTTAATATTCTTGTCGGTGATTTCAATATTGGTCAGGCCCTGATTTTGCTTCATCAACTGTGCCATCGTCTGCTTTCCACGGGGAATGGCTTTTTCTGCCTTCTTTGCTGCTTTTACATTGGCCTTGGCAATTTTCTTTTTTTCCTGTGCCCGCAAATATTTCCGCATGGCTGCTTTTAAGATTCCGGCCGTGAGGCGCAGCCCCTTTTTGCCAGTATTGATGACCAGTACAACGACCTTTTCACTTACCTGCTCCTGCATACGGGTTCCTCCTTCCTCCCAATTTGCAAGGGTTTATATAACAAAGCAAAAACACTTTTCATCATTACCAGACACTGCCTTCGATATTTTCCATCATTTCAAGCAGATCCTTAAGTGGAATAAAAGCATTTATAATAGCCTCTGACATAGGAATCACATTTCTGCATGTCACATAGAAATTGTGCTTGTAATCAATACTATCCAGGCAGATAAATTTCCCAGACATGGTATACCAAAGTTCCCTGTATCTCGTCATCTCCAGCCCACCCAGGCGTTCCATCTCGACAAAAGCAACCTTGCAAGCCTCTTCTCCTATCAGCTTTTTACAATCACCTGGTTCAATACGCGCTCCGTCCGGGTATTTTCCTTCCACGCTGTATACAGTTTCCATGCTGTTTTCAATATAAAAGCCGCCTTTTTTTGAGAATTTGGCGACACGAGCCTCAATCTTTTCATCCAAGCGCTCTTCTCCAAAACATTTTATAAGATCATGCTCGTCATATCGCTTGATCAGTCCGCAAAAATCCCTGTAAACCTGTCTTTCCATTCCCAGTTTTGTATCTCCACCTCGGGCCACCTTTGTATCAGCCGATTTCTGATTATCACACTCTGCACTTTCCCAGTCATCTCCATCAGAATCAGCAGATTCCCACTCTTCTTCGTCATCTTCCTCGTCTAGATCAATTTCCATTGACTCCACATCAGAAGCACCTGCTCTCTTTGCTGATAATTTTCTGTAAAGTGCTACTGCACCAATACCTGCAATTCCTAAAGCTGCTAATTTTACTACTCTCTTCTTCATTGTCATGTCCTCCATAAAGTCAGTTTTTATCCTTTACTTAATGCATCAGTCCGCCGCTGAAAGCATGTCTGGCTCCGTCCTGCACATATTTCGGGATCGGATAATACATGCTCATGTCATAGCGGCGCTGATTATATTTTCTTGCCCTGGCCATTCTGCGAAGCTCGTCCTCAGCCATTTTCGCTTCATTCTGGCGTCTCCATTTTTCCTTCAGGACACTGTTGTGGGACTCATAAATCCCGCAGATTGCCTTGTAGCTGTAATCCAGAAATTTCCCTGGTGCAGCTTCCATGATCTTGTATGGCACTGCATAAAATGTCATGAAATTCACCCATAACTTCTTTCCATTGATCAGAACCACCTTGCCATCTTTTCTTGGCTGCTTAGTAAATACAGGTGCCACCAGCATGTGATCATCATCGATACGCTTCATGACCACGAAATATCTGGCGTTCAGATCCTTCAGCGTTCTGCTGATTGCCAGCTCTTCTCTTGTAAGTGCCTCTTTCTCACACTCCTGATAAAATGCACATACAGCTCCGCGATGGTTAAAATCGTAATATCTTGTCATAATAATTTTCTCCTTAATCTCTAAATAGGCTTGCGCCGTTCTTCATTTTCTGCTCGCTCTCCAGGCTTCTGTGATTGATGCCCTGAAAGCTCACCGGGATACACATAGCAAGAACCCGGTCATAGATACGCTGATGGGCAATATCTTCCGGGTTCTTCAAAGTGTTCATTGATAAATTTGTAGTGACGATCAGCGGCAGCCTTGTCTTGTACCGCTCATCAATAATGTTAAATACCTGCTCTAAGGCAAACTCCGTATTTCTCTCAATTCCCAGATCATCAATGATCAGAAGGGAATAACTCATAAGACTTGCCACAAAGGCATTCTTATCGTCGGAATACATGCCGCTGAGCTTATTTAATATCTTGGCAAAGTTGGTCATCATCACCGTGACACCCTGTTCGATCAGGGCATTGGCAATGCAGGCCGCATAAAATGTTTTTCCAGATCCTACGCCTCCCCAAAGCAGAAGGCCGTCATTATTGGCTTTTCGCTCCGGCCAGGAATCCACGTATTTTCTAGCTGATTTTAGCTGCGGCAGCATGCCGTCATCCTTTTCAAAAGTGCACTCAAGAAGCGCCCTGTCATGAATACAGGTGCCTTTGGCTCTCCTAATCCGGTCCATTTCTTCCTTACGGCGAATCTCTGCTTCTTCTCTTTCCCTACGCTCCTCTCCGCATTTGCAAAGCACGGAAACAATCATTTCTTTTCCTGATAAAGGCCAGAATATGCTGCGCTGCTTGCGGGTATGGCAGTTGCCACAGTAAATCAGGCCGTCCTCACCGATATAATCCTCTGGATCGGTGAGCAAAATAGAACTTTCTGTTGAGCCATCATTTTCTGCTGCATCTCCTGATGTCTGACCACCTAAGCTTTCGCTGAGCTTATCAACTGCATTTTCCTGGACAATCCCATCAAGTACATCTTTTACTTCCATCAAAAACTCTCCCCTTCCTCAAATGAATAATCCTCAAAAGGCTTTTTCTTATTTGCTGCCTGTGGCCGCTTCAGCTCAT
>CAVDGK010000220.1:0-3416 GCA_963607995.1 Oscillospiraceae bacterium
ACGTTTATACTACCACATCATCCTGCCTTGTGCAAGCATTATTTTTATTTTTTTAAATTAATTATTACGTTTATTTTAGAAAACCAGATAATCCCTGTCCAATTAAATTTTCTATTGTCTTAATCGCCATTTCAGCCAAAGGATTATTTTTATATAAGAAGGTCAGAATCTGGCTATTTTCTATATCAGTCGTCACATTATTTGCCAGGCCGAATAAAGAGACGATGCGGATTATCAATAGAACGATCCATGCCCAAAGCAGACATTTCAAAACACCAGGAACCACCCCAAGAACTTTATCAATTCCAGCAAAAACGCTTCTTCTCACAGCCCGACTAATCAAAATCGAAAATATAATCAGTGCAGCCATTAAAATAACTGCTGTTAAAAGAAGCGAAACAATCCAAATAAGAAATGGAGTAAGTTTCGATGCAATCATTGTCACTGTTTCATCTGATGTCAGCAGCTGGTTTATGATACCTTCAGCCGTTCCCAGGCTGTCTGTATTTTCAATGCCCAGTATGCCGGCAAAAGCAATGGTGGCCTCGCTGCTTTTCTTTCCAAGCTGTCCTCGGACATAGTCTTCGCACTTTTCCTGCGCCCAGTTTTGCATATTAGAACTTTCCGACATGGTCTGATTTGTGACAGGTGTTAAGTACTTCACTCCCACAATAAAAACAATAAAAAGTATAAAAGACAGAATCGTCCTGATAAATCCTCTTCTTACGGATCTGAATAGAATAACAACCCACAGAATCAGAAATACAATAAGGAGCTTGCTCATTTTAAATAAATCGTCTCCGTTTTGGAATTTGTTACCAGAAGATACTGCTTATCTCCTATCCGAAGGCAGGAAGCAATATCGCCTTCGTTGAGAGTACCTTCAAATTTGCAATTGCCACTCATGTCATAAATGCCAAGCTGTGAACTGCCCGTCAGGATAAGCTGGCCACTGCTGACCTGAGCTTTTTCAAAATCTACGCCTATAGTTTTTGAAGATTTAAGATTTCCGCCAATTCCATATATTTTCATAATATAGGGCGAATCTGAGTTTTCGTCTTGGAAAACAAATCCCAATTTTTCATCGTCATGGAAGAAACTGATAATTTCTTCGTCAAAAGTAACTCTTTTTTTAAGGGCTGGTTTTTTACCTTTATAAATAGCAAAACCATCCTCAGAAATAGCAGCTATCGTTGTATCATCCGTGTAATAAACCTGAGGAATAACAACCGAATCATAGGTATCCGAAGATGCCATATTTTCTTCATAAGAACTGCCGCTCGAACTAAAATCATAGAAATTCAGCAATGTACCGATACCGCTACTTTCAATTTTTGCAAAAGCAATCGTCATATAAAGGCCATTAGGCGACAGGTCAAAATCAAGGGGATAGCCATTCGTCTTCAAGGTCGATGATATGGCAGCAATTTCCGTCCCTTCGCTGGTATAATAATGAATAACAGCCGCATCGTTTTCACTGACTAAAGCAGCTACATTTCCATTTTTCGAAACCCGTGCCTTAACAATCGGGGACGAGGTTTTGAACGAACCTATCGGACCATCCTGATCAAATATTTGTAAATTCGTCCCATTATGGTCATAGATAACAAAGGTATCTTCGCATATATCAGCACTTGGATTGTCCATATCATAAGTCACATTCCAGCGACTCTTTAAATTCTTATTAAGAAGGGAAGCTCCATCACTGGAATAACGCAGAATATAATTTTCCACAGCCTCATAATTGGATACGTTATCCGTTTTTGGGGTGATGCTATCTTCATTTACTGCGTACTCAGTATATTTTTTTCTTTGTACCACTGTTACGGCAGTCACAATCGCAAGAATTATAAGTACGCAAACAATGGCCACGCGTATCAGCCCGGCCTTACTTATTTTTTGTCCCATCCTGGTTTCTTCATAATGTGAAACTTTTTCCCGAACAGATTCTTTTATTTTTTTTAAGCCTGTCCGTCGGGATATATTATGATTATTTTTTGAATTGTTTTTATTTTTATTCATACGTAAAAGGAGAGCGGTTCGTCAAATGGCGGTCCGCCCGTCCAAAGCCCGAAGCAAAGTTACTTCGTCAATATTTTCAAGATCACCGCCTACCGGCACACCGCTGGCAATTCTGGTAACCGGAATACCAGCCGGTTTGATCAGCTTGCTTATATACATAGCTGTCGTTTCGCCTTCCAGGGATGAATTCGTGGCAATGATAACCTCTTTAACATCCCCTTCCAGCCTCTTCATCAGTTCCTTCAATCGAATGTCATCCGGTCCGACTCCCAGCATAGGAGAAATTGCGCCATGAAGCACGTGATAAACGCCGGTATATTTTCCTGTTTTTTCATATGCAGAAAGATCTCCCGGTGTCTCCACAACCATGATTTGTGTATGATCGCGTTTGGGATTGGCACAAATAGGGCATTCTTCTTCATCTGTCAAAGTACAGCAGGTTTTGCAATAACGAACATGAGATCGGGCATCAGTCATTGACTTTGCCAGTTTTTCAACTTTCTCCTCAGGTTGGCTGATGAGATAAAAAGCCAGTCTTTGTGCCGTTTTATGACCAATACCAGGAAGCATTCCCAACTGTTCTACCAGTTTCTGAATGTATCCACTAAAATAATCCACCGCCAAGGCCTCCGGTCAGACTTCCCATGGAAGAAGCAGTTTCATCATCTACCTTCTTTGTTACTTCATTGAAAGCTGCAACAATCAGATCTTCAAGAGTTTCAACATCATCCGGGTCAACTGCATCCGGATCAAGCTTAAGCTCTGTAATTTCTTTCTTGCCATTCATTTTAATGGTAACAGCACCACCACCTACAGATGCATCGAAGATTTTTTCTTCCAGTTCTTTCTGTGTTTCCTGCATCTTAGCCTGCATTCTTTGTGCCTGTTTCATAAGATTATTCATATTTCCCGGCATTCCCATGCCGAAGCCACCTCTTTTTGCCATAATTAAGTCTCCTTTTCTATTTCAATAGGCATATTAATCTGTTTAAGTTGTTCATCAAGGGTCAAAAGTCTCAGTTCCGGTCTTTTTTCCTTTATGATTTCAAGTTCGATAGCAACTTTTTTCTTAAAAAGGCGTTGAATTGTTTTTTCAATATACGTTTTGAATTCTTTCGTTTCAACGCAGCTTCTTGCTACTTCATTTGTATAGCCAATATAAAGCGTCGGATCCTTCCTATTAGGATCAAAGCGAACTTTTCCATATTGTTTTGTCAGCCGTGCCTTAGACTGGTATTCACGCGCCACCTCATTAAGAATCCTTGACCAGGAAGCAGCTATATCCTTTAAATCTTCCGGAGCAGCAACAGGTATATCTTCTTCCGAAATTTCTTCTTCCTCTTCATTTTGGGATGGTACTTCATCTGTATAAGATGTGTTGCTTACCATAGGAC
>CAVDGK010000221.1:0-3408 GCA_963607995.1 Oscillospiraceae bacterium
TCTCTGTAGCAAAGCGGAAGAGCGCACTTATATACCTTAGAGGTATGTGCGTCCTACGGAGTGAAACTTCTCTGCAAGCTATTGTAGAGAAAGTTTTGCGGATCAAAGATCCGATGAAGGGTGCCCCTTCCGGCCGCTGGCCTATCCCCTAAAAATTAAATATCAACAAATGACAAGACCGTTTGGAATATCAGATCCTTCGGTCTTGTTTCTTTTTACAGGCATTACAGGCGTGATTTTCATGACCTGTATTTTTTATACCTAATTTTAGAAATTCAGGAGGTTATTTATGGCAAAAAAGAAAGAAACTTTTGAGGAATATCGTAACCGTACGCAGTCGGAGATGAAGGATATTGAGGCACAGAACTTTGAGTATGGTACACGGAAGGCCATGCTTACGAACCTGAAGGATTTTGCATCAGCTATTTCTTTTCTGACAGCTAAAGAGCTGGAAACTCCGGAGCAGCTAAAGCAACGGATTGATGAACTGGATCAGCTTTATGAGAAGACAAAGGCAAAGATGAAGTCCAATAACAAGGTGATTTCAGGGACGAAAAATCTTCAGAGGCATTGGAAAAATTATCGGGAATTAAAGCCTCTATATGAAGAATATCAGAAGAAATTTTTGGGAAAGGACAAGTTTTATAAAGAGCATAAAAAGCAGCTGGATCAGTTTCAGATGGCAAGGCGCATTGTCCTGGGTAAACAGGATGAAAATGGAAAGATTCCTACCGGTAAATGGGAACAGACCTTGGAAAATGCTAATGCATTGAATCAGGAACTGGAGGCAGAGAAAGAAAAGATTCTGTCAGAGCTTTCTCCACTCAAGAAGGTGCAACGATGTGTGGATCAGGTGATGAATGAAGTGGAGGAAGTAAGCGGAAGTTCAAGAAATCATGAGCGAAGAGCTGAGGCTAAGGGAGAGAAAGGAGCATCGGATCATACGAAGAAAAATGTTCCAGGAAAGCGTGAAAGCGTTCTTGGAAGGCTGGCAGAAAAACAAAATCAGATTGAGAAGCAGCAAAGAGAAACTAATGTTCAGAAGAAACATCGAGAGATGGAATTGTAGGAGGAAATAATCGTGAGGTATACGGAAGAACAGGTAGCCAGGGCGAAACAGGCGGATCTGGTCAAAGTCTTGGAAAAACGGGGCTTTAAATTTGAAAAAAGTGGAAAGGAATATCGGTGTCTGGAGCCGGATAGCATGACGGTGAATGTAAATAAATGGTTCCGTCACAGCAAGGGCAAGGGTGGAGATCCCATTGCTCTTATGAAGGAATTGTTTGATCTGGATTTTCGGGATGCAGTGAAGGAATTACTGGATGGCGAAGAACCGGCTGAGGATGAAGAGTCTGGAGAGGTTGATTGTGATATTAAGTCTGAGTCTGGAAAAGCATCTGATGGTGCTAATGAAGATGAGATAAAAGATCAGGAAAATCCTGGTGCCGTAGCTGTAGGTTCTGCTGAGCAGAACCCCAGCCCAGCCCCAGTATTAGAGCAAGTACCAGAGGTGATTTTGCCGGAGAGGAATGAGAATAATGATCAGGTGATTAAGTATCTGACAGAGGTTAGAAAGCTGGATCCGGAGCTGGTGGGTGAGATGATCGAAAAGAAGCTGATCTATGAGGACAAGGAACATCACAGTGTGATTTTTGTAGGTTATGACTGGGAAAAAAGACCTTGTTATGTTGCATGGAGAGCGACTTCAGAAGAGAAGCTTCGTGGTGAAATTGCCGGTTCTACAAAGGCATTTTCTTTTCACTGTGAGGCTTCCTGGACGGAGGAAGAGCGAGACAGAAGGTCTTCAAATCTATACGTGTTTGAGTCTGCAATTGACCTGTTGTCTTTTATGACGCTTTATCCAAAATATCGGAAGGATGACCATTATCTGAGTCTGGGAGGCGTTAGTAACCAGGCTCTGATGCAGTTTCTTTCTGCCCGCCCAGATGTGGAAAATATTTATCTATGTCTGGATGATGATCAGGCCGGTCATGATGCGGTGGCTAGAATTTTATATGAACTTCCAGAGCAATATGAAGTCACTAGATTAATTCCAGAGCGAAAGGACTGGAATGATGTGCTGGTGGATCAGGTAAAAGATCCAGATCTGAATCTGGAGTACAAGGTATTGGAACTTCGGAAAACTCAGAAGATTTCCGTGGAAGTCATCCGCATGACAGATGTGGAACAGGTGCCGATCATATGGCTGTGGGAACCTTACATTGCACAGGGAAAAGTTACGCTGATTCATGGAAATCCCGGCCAGGGAAAGACCTGGCTTGCCATGCAGTTGGCGGCTGCCTGCACTAATGGAGCAGAACTTTTTGGAGAGAAGAAAAAGGATCCCTTCAATGTGTTTTATCAGACAGCGGAGGATGGCCTAGGAGATACCATTAAGCCTAGACTTGGCTTATGTGGAGCAGATATGGATCGTGTGCGAGTCATCAAGGAAGATGATAAGCCCCTATCCTTTACAGATCCAAGACTGGAAATCGCAATCAAGCAAAACAATGTTGGCTTGCTGATTTTGGATCCACTTCAGGCCTACATGGGAGCAAATGTGGATATGAACCGGGCAAATGAGGTGAGACCTTTATTTTCCTACCTGGCTGGAGTAGCAGAGAGAACAGGTTGCGCTATAGTTCTGATCGGTCATCTTAATAAAAATGCCGGAGCAGATGCGAATTTCCGTGGCCTTGGATCTGTGGATATTACTGCATCCGTCCGAAGCGTTATTCTTGTTGGAAAGGTGGAAATTGATGAGAAGAACAAAGATAGCTTTGCTGGTCATGAGGATGTGAGAGTCATCATGCAGACAAAAAGTTCCCTGGCACCGAGGACCACACCGGTGGCCTTTACCCTGGAGAATGGAAAGTTTGAGTGGATCGGAGAATATGAGATCACGGAACAGGAATTGACTATGGGAAAAGCCGGTAAATCTAAAGAATCTAAAGTGGAACAGGCTAAGAAGCTGATTCTACAGACTTTGACGGAGCATAAGCTTATGTTTGTAAAGGATCTGGATCAGACAGGAAAGGTGCTGAAAATTTCAGAGCGAACCATGAGAGAGGCCAGAAAGAAGATGGAGGAAGACCTAGAATATAGCTATGATGATTCCAAGAAAACAGTACGTTTGAAAATATTAGAAGCATAGTTTTGGCAAAAAAGGCATTGGAGATTGGCGGAAATCCCTAGGGTGTCCGCCAATTGCCAACTGCCAAACGTGGAGGAAAACATAATACTGATAAGTTTTACAGAGCGTTTTAAATGACGAAATCAGATCATTTAGGACGCTCTTTTTTTACGCCCTTTGGGGAAATGTGCTAAGGTTTCTGACCGGCACAGAATTTAAGGAAAGGAAATTTATGCCTATAGAGAAAAATTCAATTACAGTAAAAACATTTTTTG
>CAVDGK010000222.1:0-3392 GCA_963607995.1 Oscillospiraceae bacterium
CAAAAACCGCAAAGTGGATGGCGGACATGGTAAAAGATTCCTCAGAATCTGCCGTTGTCAATATTTTCATGCCCTGTGAAATTTTTCATGCCATGGACATTCAGGTGGCAGCTCCCGAGGCTCTGGCGACCTATATTGTCTGCACAGCCTGTGAAACGCCTTTTATAGACAAGGCGGCAGAATTGGGGGCAGCCCCCTCATTTTGTTCCTATCATAAGCTTCTTATGGGACTGGCCGAAACAGGTATTTACAAAAAGCCTCGGCTTATTGCCAATACTACACTGGCCTGCGATGCCAACCAGCTGTCCTTTAGATATCTTGCGGAAAAATGGAAGGTACCTCAGGTTGTTATTGACGTGCCCTATGACACGGGAGAAGACAGCGTTCTCTATGTAGCCGATCAGCTGCGGGAAATGACAACTGTGGCAGAAGAGGCTACGGGGCGCAGACTGGATGAAAACAAACTTAAAGAAAACATCGCAAGAGATATAAGAACCCAGGAATCTTTTAGAAAATATCTTGAATTAAGGCCTGGGGTTCATTTCCCGGAAGCTCTGACACCGGAACTTTTATCCGTTCTGGCCAATCATCTTTTTCTTGGTCTTCCTGAGGCAGAAACTTATTGCCAGATGCTTCTGAATGATGCAAAGAAAGCACCGGCTCTTACATCCCAAAAGAAAATTCTCTGGATGCATGTTTTGCCTAACTGGCAGAAATCCATGTGTGACATCTTCCAGGGAATGGATAATCAGCGAATTGAAATTGTAGGGTCAGATTTAACATATGATTCTTTTGTTCAAATGGACCCTGAAAAACCCTATGAAAGCATGGCTCGCCGCATTGTTCAGAGCAGTTATAACGGTCCGGGTATAAGAAGGATTGAAAAGACTCTGGAAATGGCGGAAAAAATGAAGGTGGACGGCATTCTCATATTCTGTCAGTGGGGATGCAAGCAGACGCAGGGAATTTCCCTTACAGCAAAACAGATTTTTGAAAAACATGGATTTCCTACCCTTGTCCTTGATGGAGACGGGGCAGACCGCACTAACGGCGGTGGCGGCCAGATCGTAACACGGGCCCAGGCTTTCATTGAACAATTGGAGGAGAAAAACTGATGCTTTATATGTGCAAATATACACCGGTGGAGCTTTTCCGAGCTATGGGGGCGGAGATGGTGGTGCCTAATCAGGAAGTGGAAGACCTCTCACCGGCGGATGTCATGATTCACAATAATGTTTGTTCCCATGCACGCCAGTTTCTCATGGAAGCAAAAGAAGCAGATGAGCTGATTTTTACAAATTGCTGTGATTCCATGCGGCGTGTTTACGATGCCATGAAGCAGCAGAAGGATCGTCCTTTTATCAGCATGATGGATCTGCCCCATTCAGATAAAGATTGTGCTGTTAAAATTTTTGCCCGGGAAATCATTCGGATCAAAGATGAATATGAAAATAAGACCGGAAAGCATTTTGACAAAAAGCTTTTTATTGAGAACTGGAAGAGATCAGCTTTTGAATGGCGTATAAAAATGAAAGCCTTGGTCGGCCGCGAATTTATTGCCGTTATGGGAGCCCGTGGCGGCGAAAGACTTCATCGGGCTATTTGGCCCAAAATGCCGTATCCTGTTATGGATTTTACCTGCCTTGGAACCCGTAATCTCCCGGATCCGCCTGAAAATGCAGAGGATATGGATGAAAACGAGCTTCTGACGGTCTATGCCGGCTATCTTCTTAAGCAGATTCCCTGCATGCGAATGTCAAACATTGGCAACCGCCGGACCTTGGAAGAGATTCCAGGTCTTAAGGCTGTTATCTACAATACCATCCGGTTTTGCGATTATTATGAGTTTGAATATGCTTCTTTAAGACAGAGAATGAAGGTGCCGATCCTAAAGATTGAAACGGATTTTACAACCCAGACCCAGGGGCAGCTGGGCACACGTCTTGAGGCTTTTGCCGAACAGCTGGGCAAAAAGAAAGAGGTTAAGAGTAAGGAGCGGGAAGGACGCATGGATAATCTTTTTGTAGGAATCGACAGCGGTTCGACCACGACAAATGTGGTTGTGATCGATGAAAATAAAGAAATGAAGGCTTACTGCGTTGTCAGAACCGGTGCAAAATCTGCCGTTGCGGCACAAAATGCCCTGGACAAGGTAGCTGGTCAGCTTAATCTGAGTAAAGATCAGTTTACTCATATCTGTGCTACAGGTTATGGCAGGTCTTATATTACTTTTGCAGATAGTGAAAAGACAGAGATTACCTGCCATGCCCGAGGAGCCCATGCCATGGATCCGGAGGCGAAAACCATTATCGATATTGGCGGTCAGGATAGCAAAGTCATCTGTCTTGGCGAAGATGGTTCGGTGGAAAACTTCATTATGAATGATAAGTGTGCTGCCGGTACAGGACGTTTTCTTGAAATGATGGCCAGAACGTTGGAACTTGATTTGAAGAAAATGGATGAACTGAGCCTTCAATGGAAAAAAGATATTACCATATCAAGCACCTGCACTGTTTTTGCCGAGTCGGAAGTAATTGGCTTAATTGCTGAAAATCAGGAAACGGCAGATATTATACACGGCTTAAATAAAGCAGTAGCTTCAAGAACCATGGGCATGGTGAAGCGGGCCCGGGCAGAAGGACCTTACATGATGACCGGCGGTGTGGCTAAAAATCCGGGACTGGCAAAGGAAATAGAAAAAAGACTGGAAGAACCCTTACGCATTACGGAACATCCGGATCTGGCCGGAGCTTTGGGAGCAGCTTTATTTGCTTATGATGAGTGTAACTGAAAAGAATAAAGGTGTTTTACAAGGCATTATTTTTCGCTATAATAGATTCTATGAAAAAATATATATCAAAGAAAATAGTTTCCTTTGTGCTTCTTTTAGTGATTTTATGCACCATTTTTGCACAGGAAAATGTATGGGCCTCTGACCCGTTGACCAATTATCTGACAAACTGGCCACAGATGACGGATATTTCCGAACAGTCGGCAGTATTGATGGATGCTGATAATGGCGGTATTCTGTATTCCCTTGATCGGGATGTGCAGCGTTATCCGGCCTCCATTACCAAGATTCTTACCTGCCTCCTTGTGATTGAAAATACCAACATGACCGATGAGGTAACCATTGGCGAAGAGGCGATGGAAGTGGCAGTGGAAGGCAATTCCAACATTAATCCGGTACTGGGAGAAGTCTTTACGGTGGAACAGTGCCTTTATATGCTGATGCTTAAGTCGGCCAACGACATTGCTGTTCAGCTGGCTATTCAGGTAGCCGGAAGCGTAGATGCTTTTGCAGATATGATGAATGAGAGGGCAGCGGCTATCGGATGCACGGGGACTCACTTTACAAACCCCAGCGGTTTGCCGGATGATAATCATTATAC
>CAVDGK010000223.1:0-3381 GCA_963607995.1 Oscillospiraceae bacterium
TCTTAATGTAGACAGTACAGCTTCCATTAAGCATGCTCAGGTATGCGCAGGAGGTGTGAGCACCAAAGAAATTGATTCACAAAGCTGCGCATCCAAACTGGTACCGGGACTTTATATAACCGGAGAAATGCTGGATATCGATGGAGACTGCGGCGGCTGGAATCTTCAGTTCGCCTGGGCTACGGGAGCTATAGCCGGAAAAGATGCTGCCAAATAGAATATATGAAAGGATTATCTTATCATGATCCGTATTTCCAATATTAAAACGTCCGTGGAAGAATCCACGGACGTCCTTTTGAAAAAAGCCTGTCAGATGCTCAATCTTAAAATAGATGACGTAAAAAGTTTCAGAATTATTCGCCGTTCTCTGGATGCACGAAAAAAGCCGGAACTTTTTTATGTGAATACAGTTGAGCTAGTCACAGACAAAATGATTCCTAAAAGGGTTCTTGGTAAACATAATAATATTATGTTCACTAAAGAAGAGAAATACCGGCTTCCTGAACCAGGAAGGAATGAGATGCATGAACATCCCATTATAGTCGGCAGTGGACCGGCTGGCCTTTTTGCGGCATATGTTTTAGCACTGAGAGGTTATGCCCCTGCTATTTATGAAATGGGGGATCCTGCCGATGTGCGTACACAAAAAGTACAGGATTTCTGGGATGGGAATGGTCTTGACCTTCAGTCAAATGTTCAGTTTGGTGAAGGGGGAGCCGGAACATTTTCGGATGGAAAACTTAATACCGGTGTTAAAGATCCGATGGGGCGAAAAAACTTCGTCTTAGAAAATTTTGTTCGTTTTGGAGCTCCGGAAGAAATTCTTTATGATCAGAAACCTCATCTTGGCACGGATGTGCTGGCTAATATACTGCCGGCTATGCGTCATGAAATCGAAAGATTGGGCGGTCACTATTATTTCAGAAGCAAAGTTACTGATATTTTTATAAAAGAAGGAAAAATCTGCGGTATTGAGATTAATGGGAAAAATGTCATTACTGCTGAGAATGTTATTTTAGCCATTGGTCATTCTTCTAGAGATACCTATCACCTGCTCAAGGATAAATCTGTTCCCATGCAGGAAAAAGCTTTCGCTGTGGGAGTTCGTATTGAACATCCTCAAAGCATGATTGATGTAAGCCAGTACGGCCGGGAGAGAGGAAATATCCTGCCGCCATCACCTTACAAACTGACGCATCAGTGTGCAAACGGACGCGGCGTATACAGCTTCTGCATGTGTCCTGGGGGCCATGTTGTTAATTCTTCTTCAGAGGAAGGCAGACTTTGCATTAATGGCATGAGCTATCAGGCCCGTAATTCTGAAAATGCAAACAGTGCCCTTATTGTTACCGTGACACCGGAAGATTACCGGATCTATGAAAATTCCTTTGATAATGGGGTTTTAGCCGGACTGGCTTTCCAGCGTACTTTGGAAAAAAATGCTTATGATGCTGCTATGGGACTTATTCCGGTTCAGCTTTTTGAAGATTTTAAAAATAAGAAAATAAGCAAAGCTTATGGAGATATATACCCGGTTCATAAGGGCAGCGATGCCTTCGCCCGTGTGGATGCTCTTTTGCCATCTTATATAAGAGAGTCTCTGGTTGAAGGTATTGATTCTTTCGGTTTTGTTATAAAAGGCTATGACCGCCCGGATGCTCTTATCAGCGGTGTGGAAGCCCGGACATCCTCACCGGTACGTATTCTCCGGAATTCGGAAGGAGAATCGGAAATTAAAGGTCTTTATCCCTGTGGTGAGGGAGCCGGTTTTGCAGGCGGCATTATGTCAGCGGCCATGGATGGCATGAAAATAGCCGAATCCATCATCCGTCAGTATCAGCCTCCCAAGTTGTGAACTTTCGTCTGCCTTACTTGAAAAGCCAATAGGTGCATGGTAATATTGACAACGTGAAAAAGAGCTGAAAAGAGAGAAAGAGGCCTATATGAATAATCTTTTTCTCAAAGAAGCGACAATGAATGACAGACCGTATGAAAGATGTCTGCGGTCGGGCCCCGGTGTTTTAAGTAATACAGAGCTTTTGGCTGTTATTTTGCGAACAGGACGCCAGGGAGCCGATGCTTCTTCTCTTGCACGGGAAATACTTTCTCTCAAAGGAGGCAACGGCGGCATTGGTGAAATTTGTCATCTGACGATTTCAGAGCTTATGTCTGTTAATGGAATTGGACAGGTCAAGGCTATACAGGTGCAGTGCATTGGTGAACTTTCCAAGAGAATCGCTTCGGAAAGAGCTATTACAAAACTCAGCTTTAAATCACCTTCAAGCATTGCTGATTATTATATGGAACAGCTTCGTCATCGCGAGCAGGAGTGCCTGGTCATTATGATGCTGGATACGAAAAATCATTTTCTTGGAGATCGTATTCTGACAGTTGGAACAGTCAATTCATCCCTTGTTTCCACCAGGGAGGTTTTTTTGGAAGCTCTACGCAATAAAGCTGTCAGTATTATTTTAATTCACAATCATCCGAGCGGAGATCCGACACCAAGTCGTGAAGACAGAGAAGTAACTGAAAAAATACGCCAGGCAGGCAATCTGCTGGAAATCCATCTCATTGATCATATTATTATTGGAGATGGAAATTATTTCAGTTTTTGTGAACAGGAAATTTTTTATGCTGGGAAATAATGCATTTGGAATCGATCTGGGTACCAGCCAGGTCAAAATATACAGCCAGAAACATGACAGTATTACCGTCGAGAAAAATATGGTGGCGATTCGAAATAAGAAACAGCTGCTGGCGATCGGTGATGCTGCTTTTGACATGTTTGAAAAGAATCCTCCTAATATTGTAGTAGAAACAACGGTCAGAGAGGGTGCTCTTTATGATATCGATAAAGCGGAAGCCCTGCTGCATCTGCTTTTACAAAAGATAGAGCCTCATATCGGCATTGGTCCGCATCTTTATTTTTCAGCTCCCAGCAGTCGTTCAGCTTTGGAAGAGCAAGCTTATTATGCTGCGGCCTGTGCCGGATACTTAAAAAATCCAAAAGTTTATCTTATTGACCGGCCTATCTGTGATGCTATTGCACTGGGAATTCCGTTATCCAGAACAGAGGGCAGTATGGTTGTTAATATTGGTGCTCAAAATACGGATGTTTCAGTTATTGCCCATGAACAGGTTATCATTTCCAAGAGTATTCCTATTGGCGGGCAGCAGATAAACAGTGCTATTTGTGACATGATCCGCCGGCAGACGAATCTTTTGGTGGGACATCGGACTGCCCGGCGTCTTAAAGCAGTTCTGGCTACGTTGGAGAAAGATTCGGATGAAGCCCGTAAAGTGGTGGGCCTTAATATTTTGTCCGGTCTTCCCAGGGAAGGTGTCGTACCGGCAAGATTAGTTAACGAAGCTGTGAGA
>CAVDGK010000224.1:0-3357 GCA_963607995.1 Oscillospiraceae bacterium
GCGTAGCGCCAGCCGGGAGGCTGGCGCTACTTCTATGTTCGGACTGGTTATTTACTATTTACGCAAAAAAAGAGTACCAGTCTTTCGACCGGCACTCTTAAAAATTTTAAAACTACATTCAATTAAATCCATCAATCCTTCTTTGGCGGATATTCCAGACCGATACGTTTGGCCTGTCTTTCGGGATCCCAGAAGAAGTTCCAGCCAACGAAGTTCTTAATTCTTGCTGTGTCAGCCGGTGTCCAGGTAACCAGATCACCACTCTTGTACATAGCATCGATTTCTTCATCGCTGAAGCCGAAGGTTTCGAGGACTTCACGGTTATGCTCACCGAAGCAAGGAGCAGAAGCAACGATCTGAGACGGATTCTTCTTGAAGATGTTGGTAAGACCGATACCTTTCATCTTGCCGAAGCACTGATCTTCCCACTCAACGATATTCTCACGAGCTTCATACTGCGGATCTTTGATAATGTCTTCCGGTCCGTAAGCTTTCTGGCAGGGGATAGAAGCCTTTGTAAAGATTTCTTCCAGCTCTTCGCAGGTATGCTCTGCACAGAATTTAGCACAAAGCTCATCAGCCTTCTGACCACGGGGATCAAACAGCGGGAAACCGGTGCAGTTCTTCGGAATGCCCTTTGTGACGCCCGGTTTGCCCATGCCAATGATGGGATAACCACGTTTAACAGGTCCTACACCGACGATAGCAACGAACATGGCACCGCCATCCTTTGTATCATAGAAGGAGAAGCAGGAAGCCATATCGCTCTTATTACCTGTACGATAGGGAACCGGTTCACCCTGCTTCGGATAGCCTTTGTTCAGCCAGTTAGCCGGGTAATTATCAAGAAGACGGAACATAGTATCATACTGAGCAACGTCGCAGGAGTCACCTTCACCGGTGTGCTGAGCACTGATATAACCGGAAAGAGCTACGATGCAGGCATTGTAAGCTGTGACATAATCAGAAAGATACGGATTAACCTTTAACGGACCGGATGTCGGAGATACACCGTTCATATACATGTAGCCACCCATAGCCTGGCCGGATACGTCATAAGAAGGCTTATCCTTGGAGGGACCAAACTGGCCGTAGCCGGAAACGTGAACGATAGTCAGAGCTTTGTTATGTTCCCAGCAAAGCTTATCGGTAAGACCGTGCTTTGCATAAGAACCCGGACGACCTGCCTCAATCCAGATATCAGCCCATTCGATGCACTTGAGGAAGATCTTTCTTCCGGAAGCTTTTGCAACGTTGATGGTGATGGAGTATTCGTTACGATGGTTCTGTGACCAGGCAAGAGTACCACGTGTCTGGCAGGCAATTGTCGGGGCTTCAGCCTGAAGGACCTGAGCACCCATTTCAGCCATAAGAGAACCGGCAAAAGGTCCTGCGATGTTTGTACCGCTGACAAAGACTTTAACGCCCTGAAGAACACCAAAGGCAGGATATTCATTAAATTTCTGGGTTAATTTGTTATCGATTTCTTTCATCTGGAAAATTCCTTTCTTTTCGATTGAAATTATGTTGAAAGTATATTTGCGACTGTTCACGAGGAACAGCCGCCTTTTTTATCGTATAAGAATTTCGTTTCTATACGATGAAAATGCTCTGTGAGAGCACGCACCATCCGATGGACGATGGATTAGCAACCACCAGATGGCTGTGTAGACCGTACTGGTTACGGGAGTTTCATTAAATTATTCACCCTGCGGATATTTCTGTTTAAGTTTTTCACCGCCGGAGATAGCACCGGAAACACACAGGAAGAGCAGAACAGCAATAACCATATAGACGATCCATGTAATGCCATAGCCAACGATTCCTTGAATGATGGATGTAAGAACGGAACCAAAAGCAGCACCGATCAGGAAGAACAGGTTAGCGAAAGCATAAATGCCAGCATATTCCTTTGTTCCGAATACCTTAGACATAAGAACGGCCGGAAGAACCTTCGGCAGGAACATAGCGATGGCAAAGAAGATAGAATAGCCAAATGCCAGGACAACAGTACCAGTTACGGAGTAAGCGTAGAGACTGCCAAGACCGATGATAACCAGAACCACAGCACCAAGGACCGTCTTGCGGATACCGATTTTATCCATGAGAGCACCGCCGGCTACCATACCGATGATGGAAACGATAGAGTAAACGGAAAGGACTGTACCCTGAAGTGTACCACCATCCTGAGCGATGGAAGTTACGAAGTTCGGTACATGTGTGGTAACACCGGCAGACAAGATACCTGTAAACATAACGACGCCGATAACGCAGAACCAAGCACCGGACTTAGTAGCTGTTTTCTTGGTAACACCAACCCAGGCATTGGTCTGAGTTTCAGCTGCGGCTTTTTCTTTACCCTCTGTACGATAGGGTTCGGTGCCGTATTCAGCCGGGGAACGTTTAACAAGGAATAAAGCTGTCACAATCATAACGACTGCCACAACAGCAGCAGAGAAGATCATGGCATTTTTCCAGCCACCATCGCTGGAAGAAATGAAGCGGGAGATAACCGGTGACCAAACGGCACCGCCAAGACCGCCGCCAGCGTAGGCGATAGACATCATTGTGGCCCGCTTATCTTCAAACCATGCAGTAACCAACATGGAGATGGGAAGCTGTGTAAGACCGGCCATGAAGATGTTTGACAAAGCGAAGACAAGATAGAACTGCCAGATAGCTGTGCAGAAGGTAGCGATTACCCAGCATGCACATGTACCGATGGTAACAATTGCCATGGTCAGTTTCATATTTTTCTTCTGATACATACCGGCAATGACCATAGCACCGATAGCACTTGCGAAGGAAGCAATCAGGTTTACCATTGACCAGCTGGTATTGCTGAAGCCCAGGTTGTTGCAGACCGGAGCCATGTACAATGAGAAACAGTTACTCATGATACCTGTTGGAATAAAGGACATGATGAAAGCCGCTACCAGGACTCCCCAGCCTTTAAATTTCTTCTTTTCCATTTGGGTCTCCTTTTGTAATGGAAGATTATTGTTCGGAAATTTTTTGCAGATAATCCTCTGCTAATTTATTCCGATTGATTTTTCCACTTTCATTTCGTGGAATGTGTTCCAAAAATTCAAATGATTTCGGTATCTTGTAAGGAGGAAGATAGTTTAAGGCAAATTTGATCAGTGCCTTGTCATCAACGGTCCCCGTGGTTTCAACGAAAGCGTGAATTCGATGCCCCCATTCTTTGTCGGGAAGCCCTACAACAACTGCGTCGGCCACATTTTTGTGCTTCTTTAAGACAGTTTCAACTTCGGCTGCGAAGACATTTTCACCGCCGGTTACGATCATATCGCTGCGTCTGTCTATGAAATAAAGATACCCCTCATGATCGACATA
>CAVDGK010000225.1:0-3298 GCA_963607995.1 Oscillospiraceae bacterium
TGGAACAACCATGACAGTCAGTGATCAGACTCTTATTACGTCGCCTGCCGATGGCATTGTCGTTTACTCGGAAGACGGCTATGAAGATTATGACGTGACAACGGTTACGGCCTCTGACTTTGATGAAAAAAAATATAGTAAAACTAACTTAAAGACGAATTCAAAAGTAAGTGTTGGTGATGACATTTATAAGTTGGTTGATTCTGAAACCTGGTCCATCCTTGTACCTTTAACATCACGACAGATTGTAGATCTAAATGGCAAAACTTCCATTCGTGTCCGTTTTCTTAAAGATAATAAAACCCAAAGTGGCATCATGAGTATCCTCACAGGAGCTGATGGGAACTATTATGGTCAGATTACTTTTTCCAGTGGTCTGATTCGCTATATTAATGATCGTTTTTTAAATGTAGAGCTGGTGACCAATACACAGACCGGTCTTAAGATTCCGATTTCTTCCATCGTTAATAAAGCATTTTATACCATTCCGGAAGAATATGCTGTTGAGGGTGGTGACACAAATGGGGTCGGTTTTATGAAACGGGTAACTAATGAAGATGGAACAACTTCAGATTCTTTTGTAGAAACCACGTTATATGAACATAAAGATGGCCTTTATTACATTAATGGCGATGATTTGACAGAAGGTGATACAATCGTCATGGCAGACGGTACTCAGACATACGAAATCGGGGAAACGGGACAACTTGAAGGGGTTTATAATTTAAACAAAGGTTATGCTGTTTTCAGAAAGATCTCCATCATTGATAAAAATGAAGATTATTGTATTGTTGAAAAAGGAACTACTTACGGTATATCCCAGTATGATTACATTGTTTTGAATGCATCCGATGTAAAAGAAGATCAGATTACCGCTAAAGGATAATAGATTGGAGTACATAATGATTGTTGATAATTTAAAAGCAGTAGAAGCTGAAATCAAGGCAGCTTGTGAAAGAAAGGGAAGAAATGCTTCTGAAGTGACACTGCTGGCTGTTTCAAAGACAAAACCTGAAAGTGATATTATGGCTCTCTATGAAGCCGGTCATCGCGATTTCGGTGAAAATTATGTCCAGGAACTTCGTGAGAAACAGGAACATCTCCCGAAAGATATTCGCTGGCATATGATTGGTCATCTTCAGCGCAATAAAGTAAAATACATTGCTCCCTGGGTTACCATGATTCATTCTGTTGATTCTATTGAACTTGTGGAAACCATCAATAAAGAAGCTGCAAAAAATAACCGTATCATTCCTATACTGGTAGAAGTCAATGTAGGAGAAGAGGAAAGCAAATTCGGACTTTCTTTGGAAGAAGCACCTGCTTTTGTAGCATCTCTTTCTGCCTATCCTAATGTTAAATTTGAAGGATTAATGACAAGTGCACCCTTTCTTGAAAATCCTGAAGATGACCGTATTTACTTTCAAAAACTTAAGAAATTAAGTGTTGACATAAATAGTAAATGCCTCAATAATATTAAAAGTACTGTGCTCAGTATGGGGATGTCTAATGACTATAAAATTGCGGTTGAAGAAGGGTCAACCATGATTCGTGTTGGTTCCGATATTTTCGGAAAACGCAATTATCAACAATGATTAATGAGGTGAAGGATGAAGCTTTTAGATAAATTTATGAGCGCCATGCAATTAAATGACAGCGAATTTGATGACGATGATGAATTTCTTGATGATGACGAATTGGAAGAATATGAAGAAGAACCAAAGTCACGTTTTTTCAAGAAATTTAAAGATGATAATGATGATCTGGATTATCTTGATGAGGACGATGAAAATCTTGACGATGAAAAGCATGTAAAGAAGGCAACTAAGACATCGTCTAAACCAGAACCGGTTCAAAAATCTGTTTCCAAAATGAAAGCAGCCAAAAAGAGTTCAAAAGTGACACCAATTCGTAAAAAAGGTATGTCTTATGGTATGGAGGTTAATGTTATCCGTCCTACTTCCATGGAAGATACCCGTGATATTGCTGATACACTTTTGGATGACTGTACCGTTGTACTTAATCTTGAAGGGCTGGATATGGATATTGCCCAGAGAATCATTGATTTTACTTCTGGTGCTTGCTATTCATTAAGCGGAAGTCTTCAAAAGATCTCCAGCTATATCTTTATTCTGACACCGCCTGGAGTTGAAATATCCGGTGACTTTGAAGATATTTTAAGCGGATCCTTTGATCTGCCGTCTATGAAAGCTCAGTATTGATCAAAGATATTTCAAAGAGCATCGGCATGAAAGCTGATGCTCTTTTTTAAGTCAGTATATTTTGGAGAAAATAATGGAACACACTCTTGTTATTACAAATAAAGATGGCTCAGCCTATGATATTTTTATCAATGACAGTTTTAAAGAACTGCCATTAAAGCTGAAAGAAACAGGACTTAAGCCGGATAAAATCGGCATCATTGCTGACTCAAATACAACTCCTTTATATGGAGCTGAAGTTCTTGATGCTGTTAAGACATTTTGCCCGGAGACTTTTCCCATTACCATTCCGGCAGGAGAAAATCATAAAAATCTTGAAACCATTTCCATGATCTATGATGAAATGGTGAAATATGGTTTTACTCGAAAAAGTATTCTAATTTCACTGGGCGGTGGAGTATGCGGTGATATGACAGGTTTTGCTGCTGCTACTTATATGCGGGGAATTCCTTTTATTCAGATTCCCACAACACTGCTTTCCCAGGTTGATGCTTCCATTGGTGGAAAAACAGGCGTGGATTATCATGGCTTTAAAAATATGGTAGGTGCATTCCATATGCCTTCTCTTGTTTATATCAATATGAACACATTGAAAACCCTGCCTGACAGGGAAATAAGAAGTGGCATGGCAGAAGTGATCAAGTCAGCGCTTATTAAGGAGAAAAAGCTCTATGAATGGCTGAGGGATTCTTACAAAGATATTCATATTGATCAGATAGAATCTATGAGTGAAATGGTTCTGCGCACATGCCGTATTAAGCAGCAGGTTGTTATGAATGATCCTTTTGAAAATGGTGACCGTATGCTTCTTAATTTTGGTCATACCATTGGTCATGCCATCGAAAAAGCAGAGAATTTCACCTTAACACACGGGGAGTGTGTTGGATTGGGGCTCATTGCTGCCAGTCAGATATCTTACAAAAGGGGACTTCTTGATCTTAATGATTTTGAGGATATTAAGACGACCTGCTCCAACTATGGTCTGTCAATAACTTTAGATAAAATGAATCCTGATGAAATCTTAAAAAATACAAAGTCTGATAAGAAAATGCAGCACAACAAGATACGTTTTATCC
>CAVDGK010000226.1:0-3298 GCA_963607995.1 Oscillospiraceae bacterium
CTTCTGAATAACGCATTAATATTGGCTCCAGGAACAGGGAATATAAATCTCGCAGTAACGTGCTTTTGAATACTGGTCAGTCATACCGGAAATATAATCGCACACTATCTTTTCCTTTTCTTCACCCTGTTTATCGATCAGCAGACGATACTCCTCACTCATTTTTTCCGGATGATCCACATAGTAGGCATAGAGCTGTTTCAGCATGTTTTCAGCTTTCACCTCATCGCTCTTTGCTGCCTGATTTTTATATAAATGGTCAAACATAAACCGTCTGAGTTCAAATAAGGCTTCCTTAATTTCCGGAGACATGCTGATCGAATCCTTATCTCTGGAATTCCTTACAATATCATGAATAAAGGTATTAAGTCTTTCCCTTGGATTTTCTCCCAAAAGAGAACGAAGTCTTTGAGGAATATCGCTTTCCTGTAAAATACCGGCTCTTTCCCCGTCTTCCATGTCATTATGAACATAAGATATCTTGTCGCACAGACGAACCACCTGTCCTTCCAGCGTCTTTGGATGAGAATCCGTTCCATGATTTACGATGCCATCCCGAACTTCTGCTGTCAGATTAAGACCGCAGCCATCATTTTCAAGACAATCAACAACACGAAGACTCTGCTCATTATGTTTAAATCCATGGGGATAAACTTCATTAAGTGCCCGCTCTCCGGCATGGCCAAAAGGCGTATGTCCCAGATCATGCCCCAGTGCAATAGCTTCCGTCAGGTCACGATTAAGTCTAAGACATTCTGCCACGGTTCTTGCCGTTTGCGCGACCTCCAGCGTATGCATCAACCGTGTTGTGTAATGATCTCCCTGGGGAGAGAGGAAAACCTGTGTTTTATCTTTAAGTCTGCGAAAGGTTTTGCAATGAACGATCCGATCCCGGTCCCTCATATAGCATGTTCGGAGATCACTCTCCTCCTCCGGCACAGCTCTTCCAGCTGTCTCAGATGACTTTGACGCAAAAGGACTCAGTGTCTTTAATTCCCGTTCTTCCAATTCTTCACGAATCAGCATATCATTAACCTCCAAACCAAAAGATATTGCCAATCCTTTGTGCAGACTTTCACATTAAAATTTCAAACAGATTTTCTACACATTAAAATATTCCGAAGAAAAAAGGTATTTCCTTTTTTCCCCGGAATATTTCTTTAATATTTTTGTGAATCTTTTCTTTATACTTCTTCAACCCTGATGGTATTGGTAATACCGAATTTGCCGGAAATCTTACCACCGGTCAGAACCACAGCATCACCTTTTTCAAGTTTCAACACATCAGCTGCTTTGTGAAGGCTGTAATAGAACATAACCTCAACAGATTCAAATTCTTCACTCATAACCGGTGTTACGCCCCAGCTGAGATTAAGTTTACGCCATACACGTCTTGATGTTGTGGTAGCCACGATATCTGCCGGGCAGCGGAAACGGCTGACAAAACGAGCCGTACGACCGGAAATCGAGCTGACAACGATGCATTTAGCCTTAACATCGATAGCCAGTGCACAGGTAGCGTGGGAAATGGCATCCAGGTTGCTGTGCATTTCGAAGTTGGTATTGTAGAACCATTCATGGTAATTGATATTTTTCTCAGTGCATTCAGCAATCTCAGCCATATTTCTTACAGCTTCTACCGGATGCTTGCCCTGTGCTGTTTCACCGGAAAGCATAATAGCAGAAGTACCATCATAAACAGCATTGGCAACGTCAGAAATCTCGGCTCTGGTAGGTCTCGGGTTTGTGATCATAGACTCCAGCATTTCTGTAGCCGTGATAACTCTCTTGCCAAGAAGGCGGCATCTCTTAATAAGATATTTCTGAACCTTCGGTACTTCGATGAAAGGAATTTCCACACCAAGGTCACCTCTGGCAACCATGATGCCATTAGCTACTTCACAGATTTCATCAATATTATCCACACCGGAACGATTTTCAATCTTAGCAATAATATCAATATCTTCGCCGCCATTTTCATCCAGAAGCTTACGCAGTGCTAAAACATCATTTTTATTAGAAACAAAGGAAGCAGCCACGAAATCAATGCCGTTTTCAATACCAAACAGAATATCGGAACGATCCTGTTCACTGATATATTCGCTCTTTAAGGTCTTACCCGGGAAGTTCATGCTCTTCTTGTCAGCAACTTCACCGCCATCCATAACCGTACACAGAATATCATTTCCGGAAACTTTATCAACTTTAAAAGATACAAGGCCATTATTAACAAGGATCACATCGCCTTTTTTAACTTCTTTCGGCAGGTTGGGGTAATTAACTGAAACCCGTTCCTGATTACCGACGATATCATCTGATGTAAAAATAAACTTGTCTCCATCATTAAGAAAAATCTTGTGGTTTTCAAATGTTTTGATTCTATATTCCGGACCCTTTGTATCCAGCATCATGGCAATGGGAAGATCCAGTTTATCACGGACCTTCTTGATCAGCTTCATCTTGTTAAGCTGTTCTTCATGGTCACCATGTGAAAAGTTAAGACGAGCTACGTTCATGCCGGCCAGGCACATCTGTGTCAGGGTTTCTTCGTTCTGTGAAGCTGGTCCAATAGTGCAGATAATCTTTGTTTTTCTCATACTTTTTACCTCTTCCTGCCATCAGGCACTCGTAAATTTTTCTTTTTCTCTCTAATTTATCGCAGGCCTATAATAACACAGAAGCCCGACTAATTAAAGCCGGGCTTCCTTGCGTTTTTTATTAATTTTTTCTATAGCTGTCAAAGGTTTTGACTATAAAAACTATAATAGCCTTCTATTATACAATACCCTGAGCCATCATAGCATTTGCAACCTTTTCGAAGCCGGCAATATTAGCGCCTGCAACATAGTTGCCTTCCATGCCATATCTCTTAGCAGCATCATCGATATTATGCGTAATGTTAACCATGATATCCTTAAGCTTGCTGTCAACTTCTTCGAAGGTCCAGCTAAGTCTTTCAGAGTTCTGGGACATTTCAAGTGCAGATGTAGCAACACCACCAGCATTAGCAGCTTTGCCCGGAGCAAAGATAACTTTGTTAGCCTGCAGATATTCTGTTGCATCAAGAGTAGTGGGCATGTTAGCACCTTCGCATACAGCAAGGCAGCCATTTGCAACCAGGTTCTTTGCATCTTCCAGAGTCAATTCGTTCTGAGTAGCGCAGGGAAGAGCGATATCGCACTTGGTTACCCAAACGCCACGGCCTTCATGGTAAACAGCACTTGAACGAGCTGCAGCATATTCTGTAAGACGAGCACGTCTGACTTCCTTAACTTCCTTAAGCAGAGCCACATCGATG
>CAVDGK010000227.1:0-3297 GCA_963607995.1 Oscillospiraceae bacterium
AAGGATGTTCAAAATCAAAAACGGCAATATCGGCCGGATGACCAACTTTCAGCGTACCGGCATCGATTTTTAGAATGCGAGCCGGGTTATAGCTCATTTTCTCGACCATCTGTTTCAAGGTCAGAATCCCCGGCTTAACCAGTTCGGTATAGGTCAGGGCCGCTGATGTCTCTAAACCAACAATGCCAAAGGAAGCTTTATTAATACTGCAATTCTTCTCTTCAGCTGCATGAGGTGCATGATCCGTACTGATCACATCAATGGTGCCATCTTTAAGTGCCGCGATCAGAGCTTCTTTATCTTCCTTGCTCCGCAGCGGAGGATTCATTTTAAAATTACCATCATCTGAAGTAATATCATCAGATGTCAGTGTAAAATGGTGCGGACAGACTTCTGCCGAAATGCTAACGCCCATTTTCTTGGCTTCAGTAATTATTTCCGGTGAAGCCTTGGTTGAACAATGGCACAGATGCAAATGGCATCCTGTTTCTTTAGCTAAAATGGCATCACGGCTTTCGATAATATCTTCCACCCCATTGGTAATACCCTTCATGCCGAGGCGTTTTGCATTTTCATCAGCATTGACAACACCGCCCCGCACCATATTGATATCCTCGCAATGGGACATAACCGGTATACCATATTCGGCGCAAATGCTCATGGCTTCTGCCAAAAGAGCAGAATTCATAACTGACTTGCCATCTTCGGAAAATGCCTTCACGCCACCTTCGATCATGGCACGAATGTCAGCTAATTCTTCTCCTTTTAATCCTTTGGTAATGGCTCCTGCCTGATAAACGTGGATATTGCCGGCTTTTTTTGCTTTTTCTTCTACATAATGTGCCAGCTCGGGTGTATCCACAACCGGTTTTGTATTAGCCATAGCCATCATGGAGGTAACGCCGCCTCTGGCTGCTGCCCGGCAGCCTGTCACGACATCTTCCTTATATTCAAGTCCCGGATCTCTTAAATGAACATGAAGGTCAACCAATCCAGGCATAACCACCAGACCTTCCGCATCATAGATACGGTCTGCATTTTTCTCCAGATTCTGACCTACTTCAGCAATCAATCCGTCTTCAACGAAAATATCTGCTTTTCCTTCGAAATCAGATGAGGGATCTACCACATAACCATTTTTAATCAATAAATTCATTATTATCTGCTCCTCGTCTATTAGATGAGTTTCTCTGCAATTTTTTATTTTACAATAATCCCCCTTTTACTTCAACCATTCCCAGCTTACCATAAGCAAAAACCAAAATTGGAAATGCTAAAATTTTCAGAAGTTCTAAGCTATACGGATGGCTTTCCAGTAAGATTTGTCTGGTATTTTGTATGCAAATATTTAAGGCAAAGCGAAGTGCTGAATAGTAACAAAAAACTCATTACATTTTCAGTCAATCCTACTCTATAATTTTCTTGACTTAAAAACTTTCGCATTTTATAATCGGTTTTGTCAGGTATTTATGGTTTATGGAACATGTTATTCACTTGCTATGAGAGATTAGATGCTACCATATAGTCCCTCATAGCCGGTGAATTTTTTTATGCCGGCAAATCTATTTTATTTTTTTATTTCAATGGAGGAAATACAATGAACAAGGGAACAGTCAAGTGGTTCAACGCTGAAAAAGGCTACGGATTTATCACAGGTGAAGATGGAAAGGATGTATTCGTACACTTCTCAGCTATCCAGGGCGAAGGCTTCAAGTCTTTAGACGAAGGACAGGCAGTTTCTTATGACCTGGCTGACAGCGCACGTGGACCCCAGGCTGCTAATGTTGTTAAATTATAATAAATAAGTTAGCATGCATTGAAAGACGGTTGCAGAAATCTGCAACCGTCTTTTTGATTCCTCTAACTATATATAAATCAAAGAAGCTTTCTCTATTATTCTTGACACCCCATTCACGCAACAAGTATAATTAACAAAGGAATCGTTGCTAATTCATATAGTTTTGTTTATTTTAAATAATTCTATCTGTTTGGCAGCTTTTTTTTATAGTCATGTAGTCATAAATCACAGGTAAAAGGAGGAAGTATTATAAAAACTAGAAATTTTAAAAAATTATCAACTTTTGTAGCTTTTACAATACTGTCAGTAGCAACAATCAGTACAACGACTTTTGCCAGTTCTCAATTGATTGAATCAGAAGAAGGTATCGGTGTAGAAGTACAATGTCCTAATTCAAATGTCAGAGGTGACATCGAAGACAACTACACCACAGTTTCCGGTGGAACGCTTTGGACTACATGGAGAAACGGAGTAACATTTAGAGCCAATTATTACCATGCTTCAAAAAAACATAGATATACAGCTCAAAATGGTGATGGCGTAACATCCAGAAGTGTGTGGGTCGGTAGTAAGGACACCGCACATAGCGAATTCATTCCCCAAACGCTCATTCATAACAGATGTTTTGTAGCGACCGAGTGATAATTTCTTCTAAAGAGATTTAACTTGAAAAAAATAAAGCGGTAGACCTTTTTATTGATTTACCGCTTTATTTTGTACTTTTCAGTGAGGGCTGACTCATGAAAAAAAAGATCTCTATTTTACTCGCTATCATGACAGTGCTGATTAATATCTTTTCTTTTGTTCGTATTAACCAGGTTACTTATGAAAAATTATTATACGATAAAACTGTCGTATCTTTTCAACTCCATAACGGCATTTCCCTGTCAGATGTAATAAAAAAATTAAATGATTTCTCCAAAGAAAATAATATTGAGATTGCGCAATATAATACTTTGAGTTCAGCCAAAAAAGATATATACTCCACGCAAAAAGAAACCTATAACGAAATTTCATTCATTTCAAATATTTTTTCTGATAAAAAATTTGTAGTACATGATTTCAATGAGCTTCTCAATGTAGGCTTTAAGAATTTACTGTATGTTAATACTCAAAACGAAGAAATTATTCAGAAATTATCAGACAACCTAAATAGCTACTGCGATATTCAATATTCCCTGCCTGTCATTACCAGTACAGCACAATTTATCACAGATGCCGATTCTCTTCCAGTTTATGTCCTTTTTTATTTTTTATGTATTTTGATCCTATTTTTTTACTATTCACAAAATAAGAAAGACTTTTTTATTTATAAGCTATGGGGATATACATCCACGCAAACTTACTGCGCATTAACAGGTTTTATAGCAATACCGCTTTTTATACCTCTCATCCTAAATGGAATATTATCCATTGTAATCATGCTTAAATTAGATTTTTCCAATCTACTGCTTCAGGTAACCTTTAATACATTAAAATTTAATGTATTAGTTCTATCT
>CAVDGK010000228.1:0-3290 GCA_963607995.1 Oscillospiraceae bacterium
GCCGGATCAGGGCATTAAGTCCCGATACTCTCTGGCGATCCAGGAGATTACTTTTGACATCAGCCTGATAAAAAAGAAGATCCTTAGCCGGATAGAGGCGGGTCTTTGGTTCGTAGAAACGATAATCCTCGTAAAACTGCCGGGCTGTCAGATCATTTTCCGTCACAATAACTGTGCAGGGTGCATCAAAAGAAAGCCCATAGGTCATATGGGCTCTCTGGGCTTCGATGCATCCCGTCAAAGCCAGGATGCCTTTATTTTTTTTCAGTTTTTCCCTTATAGCTGTATATTCTGCCAGCTCAGTAAGCGGTTCAAGATATGCTTTCATTTTTATTTCTTTCATTTTTGCAGAAACTGTATTAAAACCGTACCATCAATTTCTGACGGGAAAACTTCTGCAAGAGTTCCCGTATATGTAGCAATAATATATTCTCCTTGTTCTATTGAATTAAGGGCTCTGCCACCAGAAATGACTGTCTTATTTTCAATAGGTATGTAACAGTCTCCCATATAATCATTGTTGGATATATTATCAATATCGTAACAGATTAATATTTTCTTATCTTCAAGGCAGATACGGTGAATCCAACTTAGAAACAACGATTTTTTTGTCTTAATTTATGGGTTCATTATACTCCTCTTGTCTGTGCGCCGTCGAACGCACAAGTAAGAGCGTCAGCATCTTTTTTTCGACACTGACGCTCCTTTTGAAAACAGAAAAGCTTATACCTTAAAATGTGCCAAAATTTTTATCTTATCTGCTGCTGTCCGCTGGCGCTGTAAATCTCGAACCATTCATGCTGTTCAAGCTTAACGTCTAATGCCTTAATAGCCATATCAAGACGTGAAAGCTTGCTGCTGCCTACCAGCGGCATGGCACCTACCGGATGATACATAATCCAGGCATAGACAATCACAGACGGCTCCACATTATGTCTCTCTGCAATTTCCTCAATCTTCTTTCTGGCCTTAACCTGAAGCTCGCCGTCTGACGCAAACAGTGTTCCTCCGGCCAGAGGAGACCAGATCATAGGATGAATCTTATGATAGGTAAGATAATCAATCATTCCGGAATTAAAATGTTCAAAGCAAATCGGATTCCATTCAATCTGGTTAGTAACCAGCTCGCCATCCATGGCTTTATTTAAACCATCGAATTTATACGGATCAAAATTTGAAACACCTACTTCGCCGACAAGACCCTCGGATTTCAGTTCTTTTAAGGCTCTGGCAGAATCCCATGGATCAAGAAGCGGATCTTCTCTATGGATTAAATACAGATCAATTTTGTCCGTATGAAGACGCTTTAAAGCCTCATGGCAGGATTTTTTGATCCTGTCATAGGTTGTGTTATAATACCCGAAATCAGAACCATTGATTTTTTCTTTGTAAATGCCCATCTTTGAAACAAGCTCTATCTGATCTCGGATAGACGGATCTTTAGCAAAAGCCTCGCCCATCAAAGATTCGCAAATCGTGTCGCCGTAAATCTCTGCCGTATCAAAAGTCGTAACACCTCTTTCGATACAGCCGTACATAAATTTAACCAGATCATCTGTGCTGAAATTCCATCCGTCAAGCCGCCAAAAGCCCTGTATAATCCGGGATAATTCCAGTTTTTCTGAAACCTTTATTCTTTCCATGTTTCCTCCTTATTTGCCGTTCTTTCTCATATCGATCGCAACGGCTGCGCAAATAATGATACCTTTGATAACAAGCTGCCAGTTCGAGTTTACACCGATGAAACTCAGACCGTAGCTGATAAACGTAAAGATTATGACACCTATGAAACCTTACCTATACCACCGCTTAATGATACACCACCAACAACGCAGGATGAAATGGCATTAAATTCATAAGCATTACCATAAGAAGAATTGGCACCGCCTGTTCTGGCAACCTCAAGAATACCTGCCAGACCAACCAGAATGCTTTCAATGATAAAGCAGGCAATCGTAACCTTATGGACATTGATACCGGAAACCTTTGCTGCATCCGAATTGCCGCCGACAATATAAATGTTCTTTCCGAATGTTGTCTTATTCAGCGCAAACCAAACGATAGCCATCACAATCAGAGCGATGACAACCAGGAAACTGATCTGGCCGCCAACTTTAAAACGGCTCAAAATCGTCAGATCATCTCTAATACCGCCAATCGGCTGTGAGTTATTCGGTTCCTTGGCAAAATACAACTGGTTTAAACCATAAATAACTGAGGCCATGCCGTATGTTGCGATAAACGGAGCCAGCTTAAGCTTGGAAATCATAAGGCCGTTAACAAGACCAATCAGGGCAACGATAGCCAGTGTGACCAGAATCGGAATAATGATCGTCTTTCCCTGCCTTGTGAGATCACGCATAATCTTATAAATCTCATACTTGGCCATGACATCGATGCCTCTCGTCGGCTCATCCAGAATAAAGATGTCACTGTTTGAAAGAAGCCACCTGCCGATCTGCACCTTCTGCTGGTTTCCACCTGACAGATTTTCTATGGCCACTTTATTATTGGGTATCTTAACCTTTAAACTTCCGGTGACTTTTTCAACCGGCTCCGTCAGCTTCTTTTCATTTATGATCCCGAATTTTCCAGCCATGCTTCGATAGGCAACCGCTAACGTATTAAAGTGAACCCCTTTGTCAAGACAAATTTTTCAACTTTTTAAGTTGGATTCTGGAGGGGATAGACTCCCCCCCATTTCTCCCTTGGTTACCCACTAAGTGTGGATATATGAGATGTCAAGGGTCTGCTGCTTGCAGTTTCCGAAGGAATCCTTGATATCTCATATATCTGCGCTTACCATCCGCTAAGGGAGAGAGGCAGGCTAGACCGATTCAGATCCAGTAGAGCAGCTTGCTCCGTGATAGAAAGTTCCGAAACATCCATATCAACCAAAAGCCGCCGTTCATAAACGGACATCTCAGAGACCAGATTTTTTTCAACCACTCGTTCTGAGTGGTAAGTTTGCCAATCTGGGCATAAAGATCGTTTATTTCAGATTCTCTGTCTTTCTGAGCTTTACGCTCTTTGGCAGTGTTATCTTGAAATAGTGTAACTAGCTGTGATTCTGCTTCCCGCTTCCATTTGGAAAGCATGTTGGGATGGATATTGTTCTCTGAGGCGATTTCGTTGATAGTTCGTTCTCCTCTGATTGCCTTCAGTACAAGCCTCGCTTTCTCTTCTGGGGTGTGCTGTTTCCTTGCCATAGTTGGACTCCTTCCTTTAATGAAAGGATACGGTGAATCCAACTTAGAAACAACGATTTTTTTGTCTTAATTTATGGGTTC
>CAVDGK010000229.1:0-3275 GCA_963607995.1 Oscillospiraceae bacterium
GGGAGGCAGTACAGACGCAGCTGCAGTACTTCGTGGTCTTAACCGCCTTTATCATTTAGGATTAAGTACGGATGAACTGATGGAGAGAGGCGTTAAGATCGGAGCGGATGTGCCTTTCTGCATTATGGGCGGTACGGCTTTGTCCGAGGGAATCGGAGAAAAGCTGACAAGCATTCCGTCTATGCCGGATTGTGCCATTTTACTGGCGAAACCTTCCTTTGGAGTTTCGACAAAAAAGGTTTATGAAAACTACGATGCACTGAAAGATGTCATACATCCGAATATAGATCTTTTGATAAATAAGCTGGAAGAGAAAAATATGACTGACCTGGCTCAGAATATGGGCAATGTCCTGGAAAATGTTACAGGAGGCATTTATCCGGAAATTGCAGATATTGAAAATAAAATGCGTCGGGAAGGTGCTATTAATGCCATGATGAGTGGCAGCGGACCAACGGTTTTTGGCATATATGAGAATAAAAAAGATGCTTTAAGAGCAAAATCAGTTTTAAGAAGAACGCTGACAGGCACAAGACTTATCGTGACTGAACCTTTTTAGGCTGTGTGGTAATGAATGTCGAAAGTCATTTTCGATATTCAGAAGTGTACAGGGATGATGGCCCTAAGTGTAATCTGGTGAAATTATAATTGGGCAGAGAAATGCTTATGTTTGGTTGTTGAGTGGAGTGAGAAGTGAGGAAGTTCCTATGAATGATTTTACGCTGGATATGAATGAATATCTGCCTTTGCGGGAAGTTGTCTATAATACGCTGCGCAAGGCAATTTTAAGAGGCGAATTTCAGCCTGGAGAAAGGTTGATGGAGATTGCACTGTCAAACAGGCTAGGCGTGTCGAGAACACCGGTGAGAGAGGCTGTCAGACAGCTTGAAAGTGAAGGCCTCGTGGTTATTATTCCAAGAAAAGGAGCTCAGGTAGCTCAGATTACCCATCAGGAAATGATGGACGTTCTTGAGGTTCGGAAAACTCTTGAGGTGCTGGCTGTTACAAAGGCCTGCAAGAGAATGGGAGAAGAAGAGCTTAATGAGTTGCGTCGGAAGGAAGATGAATTTATTAAAATCCTCGAAACGGATGATGTGACAACCATAGCAGAAGCAGATGAGGCTTTTCATGATGTGATTTACCATTCGACGGGAAATAAACGGCTTGAACAGATTTTGAGCAATTTGCGCGAACAAATGTATCGTTTCCGCGTTGAGTACCTTAAAAAGAAAGAAAGTTGGGATTTGACGGTTGAGGAACACCGTTGTATAGTGGAAGCACTCTCTCAGCATGATGAGAAGGAGGTCGTCCGCCTGATTGCCAAGCATATCGACAGCCAGCAGGCGGCGATTGATAAGGCACTGAAAGGAAAAGAAACAAAATGACATCTTTATCGGATGCACCGATTGGTATGTTTGATTCCGGCCTTGGAGGTCTGACGGTAGCCCGTGAGATCATGCGGAATCTTCCAGATGAAAAAATTGTCTATTTCGGTGATACAGCAAGACTTCCCTATGGAAATAAATCCCAGGCGACGGTTGTGCGTTATTCTGAACAGATTACCCGTTTTCTTCTGACACAGGATATAAAAGCTATCGTTATAGCCTGTAATACGGCTTCAGCCATGGCATTGGATGCTATCAGAAAGAGTACGGATGTGCCGGTAATCGGTGTAGTAGTCCCTGGAGCTTCTATGGCTGTAAAAGCAACGAAGAATAAAAAAATCGGGGTTATGGCAACGAAATCCACGATTTCCTCCGAATCCTATACAAGAGAAATTCATAAGCTGGATCCGGAGATTACGGTTATTGGTGAGCCCTGTCCCCTTCTGGTTCCTTTGGTAGAGGAAGGATGGACCAACACGAAAGTAACTGATGAAATCCTTACTTATTATTTGGAAAATTTGCTTGAAAAGGATGTGGATACCATTATCCTGGGATGCACGCATTATCCTCTTCTCCGCAAAGCGGTTAAGCGTCTTGTAAATGATGATATTGAATTAATCAATCCGGCATATGAGACGGCACTGGCTTTAAAAAAATGCCTGGAAGAACATAATCTTCTTAATAGGCAGCCGGCAGGGCATGATGAACCTTATCCCTATAAATTTTATGTCAGTGATGATGCTGACAGATTTAGGGATTTTGCCCAGTCCATTTTACCGGTTGATGTGGATAAGGCGGAAACGATTCCAATAGAAAAATATTAAGAGAGTGGCAGAAATATATGAATACATGATTTTCATGACAGATGCTTTTTTGTCATGATGAAAGATTGATACATTCAAGTAGGTGCCATCAGCAAATCAGGTAGGAGAGTTGATTTGAATAAAAATTGCATTGTAACGGTAAGAGGCGTTCAGAGAATTGCTTCTGATCCGGAAGAACCTGAGGCAATTGAAATTACTACCACCGGCTGGTATGAAATGAAAGATGGGAAACATGTGCTGGAATATGATGAAGTATTTGAAGAAATACCAGGCAAAACCCATAATATTCTCACATTTCAGAACGGATCGGCTCTGGTGAGTAAGTCGGGACAGGTCAATACGGATATGCTCTTTGAAGTGGGGCGTGTCAATATGGCGGATTATGAAACACCTTTCGGTATGCTGGATATGAGCTTTGAGGCAACGGAGGTGACAGTTAGTAAAAACGAGGAAAATCTGCTTTTAAACATTTCTTATAAAATGAATGTAGCCGGCCATGTGACGGCAGAATGCAAACTAGATGTGAATATTCGGTTTCAGAAAAAAGTGACAAAGAAAAAAGCCATCTGAATTTTTCAGATGACTTTTTGTTTTTACTTCTTGTCCTGCATCTGGCCAATTTTTCTGGCAAGACGGACTCTTAATTTCGGCTTGCCTTCAGGAGCCGGAAGTGAACCGCGGACGGCATGTACATTCATGATGTAGAGACCAGAAACCTCAGCTTTAACTTCTTTTTTAACAGGAATGACCGGATATACTTTTTCATCAGCGATGAAGGATGTGATCTTCGGTCCGTATTTGGCCTTAACAATAGGAAATTTACGATTCCAAAGACGCTTTGGCATCTGGCTTAATACCATCTGCGGAAAACCTGCATCCTTTAGCTTAACGTACCCTTTGTCAATGACCAGAATCTTGATGGTTTGTTTGGCTTCCTCCATCTGCTCCATCTGAGCTTCCTGTTTTTTCTGAGCTCTTCTGCCAAGCAGTGTAAGGACAACGAGGACGGCCACTACGACCGCTAATATAATCAGTAATATTCCCCAAACCGGCAACTTTGTATCCC
>CAVDGK010000230.1:0-3246 GCA_963607995.1 Oscillospiraceae bacterium
CAGTTCATCTGACCTCTTTGCCAGTTCATTATAGGAAAGAGTTTCATTTCCAAAGACAACCGCCGTGGCATCGCCCCTCCTTGCAACCTGCTTGGCAAAAAGCTGTGGGACAGTTTCATTTTTGTCATATGAAACGCTCTTTCCTGTAAGGGATTTTTTGACAAAATCCTTCTCTTCCTCTGTCAGGACTTCCAGTTCACCAAAAGTCTTATGGCTTTCTTTCGCCATCTGATCCAGAACCATCAGGAATCGTTCATGGAAGAAGGCTACGGTTCTGACGTCAATAGCCGAAGGATCATAATGATAGGCCACTTCTAAAGAATTATCATGACTCCACTGTGTTACTTCTATTTCCAGAGTCTTCTCCTGGGAAAGTGTGGGATACCAAACGATCTGGCGATAACGTTCATCGTCAGCACCCTGAATCAGAAAATTGAAACCAATATCGGCAAATTCACGGCAATGAGGATCATCCTTTCTAAGGGCTTCCAGTACATCACCATAAGTACAGCTCATATGGCGATAAGAATTCATAATATTAGCCTGAGTCTCTTTCAGATTCTCTAAAAGAGACTTATCGTCATCACAGGTAACCCTGATGGGGAAGGCCTTAATGAAAACTCCAAGAGTTTCTTTCTCCTTTTTTCCATTTCTGCCAAAAACGGTAAATTCCAGGAAACTGTCAGCATCCTCATCTTCCGCTATTTTAGCCAGAAGAAAACCGTAGGATGTAAAGAACATCTGCGGCAGGCCAATGCGGTTTTCCTTACAGAATTCATTAAATATGTCTACCTTCTCTTTTGGTATCTTTCTGTAAATACATTCCGATTTGTGAGATGCCAGATTGTGAACATTAAGATATTTTGACTCTCTTTCCGCATACTGTCCCTTCCAGAATGCGATATCTTCTTTCGATTTTTCTGTATTAAATTTATCAATAACCTCAGAAATATAATCATTAAAATGAACTTCTTCATTATTCAAATATTTACTGAAGGCGTCAGTCATGAGCATGGCACTCCAGCCATCTGTTATAAGATGAGACATTTTAAAGATGATGCCATAGGTATCCTGCTTCGTGTTGTAGACATAAAGGCGACACAATTCCGCATTAATATCCGTTCCTTCCAGCTGGATCTTTTTGGCAAATACATCCACGTCTTCTTCCGTATCAAATTCATGATAAGAACACAAAGAAGAAGCTTCATTTGCTTCTTCCTGAAAGACATCATTTTCTTTTTCGCGAACTGCCATACGTAAGATACGGTTGTCCGAAATAAGTTTTTCAGCCGCATTAAGTAAAAGCTCAGCGGGCTTATTTCCATCAAAATTGACCTTGCAAACGATCTGATAAACGGAATTGTCTACAATTTTAGTGGATTCATAAAGACCTCTTTGAACATTTGATAAACTATATCTGTCACTCATTCTTCTATCCTTTCCAAAAGATCTCCTACTGTTTTGCAATCATATAAAAGATCCACGTCAACACTAAGTCCCAGCTGCTCATTAACCGTATCCAAAATCATAACAGCATCAAAAGAGGACAGTCCCAGATCTGTTGCCAGCTCCGAATCCATGGTAACTTCACCATCGATATATTCTCCAATAATTCTGATTATTTCTTTTTGTTTATCTTCGGAAAGCTTCATTTTACATTTTCCTTTCTGATTACTTCATAATTCTGTACTCGTCTGATTTTGCCAAGCTCCGTGCGCATAAGCGGATCTTTTGAAAATTCCACCTGACGGATTTTTTCATATTCTTCCAGCTTTTGGTTAAGCTCAGATACAGCCGCAAGAGCCTTTTCTTCCATTCCATTTGCGTAGATTACCGCTGTAATGCATCCCACATTGCCTGTCTTTTTTTCATAGACATAAGCATCTTTTATACATGTGCCATTCATCAATTTTTCTTCCAGAGCAGATGGAGACACATTTTCGCCTGTTGCCAGAACAATGGTATCCTTAATTCTTCCATTAACAAAAAGGAAACCTTCATCATCCACAAAACCTTTATCTCCGGTGCGGTAATACCCATCAAGAAAAACTTTTTGAGTTGCTTCTTCGTCATTGATATAACCGTTAAAGACATTAGGACCTTTCACTAATATCTCGCCATCCAGGATCTTAACATCGACCCCTTCAAAAACCCTTCCACAGGAAGATAGCTTATTAAATGGCAGGCAATTTGCACTGACAATGGGAGCACATTCCGTGGTACCATAACCCTGAAAAATGGTAATGCCTGTCTCCGCAGCCTTTTTCATGATTTCATCATCCAATTTAGCTCCGCCGCAGGCGATGAAAGGAAATTCTCCCACTTTATCCACATGATGAAGCTTTAAATACCCCATTATGCCCTTTATGATCTGGGGAACCGCCAAAATGTGGGTTGGCTTCATAAGGGATATTTCCTTCATAAAATTAACCGGTCCTGATCCTATCTGAATGGTTCCACCGCCATAAAGCATTGTTGCAACATTTCCCTGCAGGGCAAAGGCATGAGAAAAAGGAAGAAAACTGTACATAGACGGTATCATATCCGTAGGGAAACCTGCCATGCTGGTTTTTATATTAGCCATGGCATCAAAAACAAGATTTTGATGGCTTAAGCTAACACACTTTTTCCGACCTGTTGTACCTGATGTGAGAAGTACAACAGCTTCCTGTTCATTTAAATTTTCACCTTTTTTTATAGATGCGGCATCTTCTTCATCCCGATGTATTTCTATCTCACTGCCCTTTGAGACAACATAAATGGAAGTACCGATGCTTTTAAGAAGTGCTTTATTTTCTTCATTCTTAACAAAATCCGTAACGACGACCGCACTGTTATAATTTCTTAAAATGCTCATCAGAAGAACCAGAAAATGATAATCCTGCTGGCCGCAGAGAGCAATTCTCCTATAGCTGTCATTTTTAAAATAATGGTCTGCACAAGCCAAGATATCTTCATAGAATTCTTTATATGTTTTCTTCATACACTGGCCATCTTCACACCACTGAACGGCTGCTCTTTCCGGTGATGCATGAGACCATTTTTCCACCAGGTCAACAAAGGTCATTTTTTCATAATCTTTATTTTCCACTATATTATTACTCCTGTCAGATGATAGTTTTTCAGACATTTTTTCAGCAGCTTAAAGTTTCAGGGATCGCAGGGTGCAATGGAAATAGATCACTCCATCTTTCCAGTTAACATGAATAGTACCATGATACTGTTCTACAAGTCCCTGAGCAATGG
>CAVDGK010000231.1:0-3238 GCA_963607995.1 Oscillospiraceae bacterium
GTGCTATCTGCCTTGGAAAGGACAAGATGGGACGCATCAGCATCTCCATCAAGGATTGTCCGAAGGAAGGTTCAGAAGAAATCGGTCGCGTTGTAGCCAGCGCTGATCCGGAAGATATGTAATTTACAGTAATAAAAGAAAATGTGCTTATAAGGCCGGAGTCATAATGGCTCCGGCTTTTCTTTAATCAAATCGTAAAATTAGGCATACGAAACGCTGATATGATTGATGGGTGAAAGAGTCGCAAAATGGCTTTTGTTTCATTTATAAGGTTTGTAGTGCGTTTTCATAAACACAAAATTTTTTGAATGGTTAACAACTAAAAGGCAGAAAGGTGTTTTATGAACAGAATAGCAGAATTTCAAAAGGTCAGTTTCGAGCAGTTTAAAGATGGGTATCTTGGTTCTTTTAAAGATAAAACAGAAGAGGACGCAAAAAGAGTTTATGAAAATATTAAACTCCCCAAGAGAGCAACATCTGGATCTGCGGGTTATGATTTTTATTTGACAACAGATATTACCCTTAAACCGGGTGAAACCGTTAAGATTCCTACGGGAATCCGATCAAAGATGGAAGATGGATGGGTTCTTATGCTGTTTCCCAGAAGCGGCCTTGGATTTAAATTCCGGCTTCAGCTTAATAATACGGTAGGCGTTATTGATAGTGATTATTATGGATCAGATAATGAAGGTCATATTTTTGCCCGTATTACAAATGATTCAAATGAGGAAAAAGTTCTGTCACTTAAAGAAGGGGATGCCTTTATTCAGGGAGTTTTCCTTCCCTATGGTGTTACAATGGATGATCATGAAGATGGAATTCGAAATGGGGGATTTGGCAGTACGTCAAAATAAGGAACATTTTGATATGTCAAAGGTTGATGAAGGCAGATTCTTTGTCAAAATATTCATATAAAAAGAAGCTCAGGCAAGTGCCTGAGCTTCCATTTCTTCAAAGGAATAAATTTCATTTTTGGGTACTTTATTTCGATTCATCATATATTCAAGAAGCCGTGCATAAAGATCGATATAATTCCATTCTTTTCCCATTTCCAGGGAGTCTGCCAAACGAGGCAGGAATTTTTCATTGACGCTGCGCAGGGTTTCATAGTCCTTTTCCGGAATATCGAAATCTTCTTTAATTAGGTCGAATTTTGCATCCAGCAAATTGAAAATCCTTTTAAGAGCTGTCAGTTCACCTATAGCCGGTTTAACATAACAATAATCCTGACCTCCCAGTCCATAAAGGAAACGGCAGGCGTCTAAATAGCCACGCTCAATGAGACGAGTGGCATTGGTGGATTCGAAATCCAGAATGTTGCCAAGGTTTTTGTCCTGGGGAGCGATAGTCTGAACCCGGACATCATCGGGAATCTTCACCTTTTTGTCGAAACCGATTCCGTAAATGCGAATTACCAAAATATCCTTATAACCACGGCTGATAAGAGAATCAATTGGGACATTATCCACAAGACCTCCATCCATGAAACGATTTCCATTAAGCTCAACATTTTTAAAGAGAGGGAAGTAAGCACTGCCAAGCAGGTAATTTTTGATTTCCCCTTCCGGTAATGTTTTGCAGTCCACATCAAGTCGCTTGTATTTCTTGATGTCAAGAATTGTAATGTAAAGTTCACGGTCAGACTGGCGGATTTTGTCTTCGTCCAGAAGTGAATCAATAAGGTTACGAAGAGGTGTCACATCGATTCCTCTGTTGGTAACATGACGAAAGACTTCCTGCACAGTATCAACGATGGGAAGGTTCAGATGAAGAAGCTTCTGCATTTTTTCATCATCAGTATTCATAACCTGGGAAAATTTTAAATTCGTCCAAAGATTAAGAGCACCTTCCAGATCATGCATACAAATCAGGGCTGCATTAAGTGATCCCACGCTGGCACCGGAGAGCGCTTTGATTTTTACACCAGCTTCTTCCAGGGCCTTCCAGGCACCAACCTGATAAGCTCCACGGGCACCGCCACCTTCCAAAACCACACCATATTCCGGATTCAGATCTATGATAGGTTTTAATTCAGAAACTTTCATTTGTCTTCAGCCTCGAAAATATCTTCATCAAGAAGTTCATCGAATGCATCAACAGCCAGCTCGTATTCTTCATCATCCACGATATTTTCAAGCTCGGCGTCTTCATTCTCACCTTTGAAAATATAACGGTAGATGTAGATATTTTCCTCATCGATACCTTCTTCATCTGAAGTGGGCTGAAGAGCGATATACTGGTGTTCACCAGCCGGATAGATAGCTAAGATATCGCATTCAATCTCTTCATCATTATCAAGTGTCAGGGTAACTGTCCCCAGATCTTCATAAAGTTCATCTTCTAACATAGATAAAATCTCCTTATCTTTTTTTTCAGAATATCAGAAGGGTGTCCTAAAAGCAATAAGTTTCATGCTATAATGAAAAAAGACCGCACAAGGAGGCTTAAAATGAAAAAGAGAGAAATCTACAGGATTACCCCGGGAAATAAACGGTTTATCGGAGTTGAAACCGAAGGAGAAGATGTCGTTATTTCATTTAAAGCCTTTAGGGAAGAAAAAAATGCTGTGGTTTTTTTAGATGAAAATACAGGTGAAGAAATCGAAAGCCATTTTCTGGATGATACTTTTTTCAATGGAAATCTGGCTTCTGTCCGTATAAATGATTATTTTAAGAAGCCTTGCGGCTATCTTTTGGAGACCAACGGAAAAAGAAGAAAAGACGAAACGGCCAGGCTGATAAAGGATGGTATCTGTTTTGTTCCGAAGAATGAAGATATTCTGAAAGAGGATAAAAGCCCGGGGATAAAGCCATCAGACCGCATGATCTATAAACTTCATGTTAAAGGTTTTACCATGCTTTCAAATGGAATCAAGTCTCAAAAAGGAACCTTTCAGGCTTTTTCTGAAAAGCTGGATTACATTGCAAAACTCGGATTCAATACAATAGAGCTTATGCCATGTTATGAGTGGGAGACAAAGGAAAAAAATTACTGGGGCTATACGGCTATTAATTATTTTTATTCTCCTAAAAGTGACTATGTATCAGGTGATGATGGGGTTTGTGAGCTGAAAAACCTTATTAAAAAATTGCATCTAAAAGGCCTTCTGTGCTACATGGAATTTCACATTCCTTACGGAACAGATGCCCTTCTTATTCTGGATGCTCTCCATTACTGGATTGATGAGTATCACATTGATGGTTTTCATTTTCTTGGAAACGGGGTTATGAGAGATATG
>CAVDGK010000232.1:0-3227 GCA_963607995.1 Oscillospiraceae bacterium
GGGTATTTATTAGCCGCACCGTAAAGACCCACGCTTTTTAAATATTCATCGGCTTTTCTATTTCTTTCTTCTTTCGTATATTTCTTTCCGCTTTGCTTAATGCCAAAAAGCACATTGCCTTTTGCCGTCAGCCATGGAAAAAGAGAATACTGCTGAAAAACCACAGCCCGGTCAATGCCCGGTCCGGTAATTTTTTTGCCATCAATCAGAATCTCACCGCTTTGGGCCTTGTTAAGTCCGCTCAAAAGGCTGAGCAGGGTCGATTTTCCGCAGCCGGAAGAGCCAAGGATGCAGATAAACTCGTTTTTTCCAACGTCCAGGCTTACATGCTCCAGAGCCGTAAAGCGGTTGCGCTTGTGATCGATGTAATCGAAGGAAACGTCCCTTATGGAAATCTTTGTTTCCTGACTATTTTCTGTGCTCATCCTTTAATACCTCATGTTTATTCTCCGAACAGGGGTCCGGATAAATATTTTTCTCCGCTGTCCGGAATAATGACAACGATTGTTTTTCCTTTGTTTTCCGGTTTCTTTGCCAGAATCTCTGCTGCATAGAGTGCGGCTCCCGATGAAATACCGGCCAAAATGCCATCTTCCTTTGCCAGCACCCGTGCTGCCTCATAAGCCTGCTCCGTAGTAACTGCGATAACATCATCATAGATATTAACATCCAGGGTATAGGGGACAAATCCGGCTCCGATGCCCTGCAGTTTATGAGATCCTGACTTTCCTTCCGACAACACCGGTGAATCCTTAGGCTCCACCGCGATAACCTGGATATCCGGGTTGATTTTCTTTAAATATTTACCGGCTCCTGAAAGGGTGCCGCCGGTTCCCACACCTGCCACGAAAATGTCCACATCTCCGTCTGTATCTCTCCAGATCTCCGGTCCCGTGGTTTTGTAATGAGCCAGGGGATTGGCTTCATTTGAAAACTGTCCGGGAATAAAAGAATGTGGAATCTCCTCAGCCAGCTCCGTGGCCTTTTCAATGGCACCTTTCATGCCCTTAGCCCCATCCGTCAGCACCAACTCCGAGCCATAAGCTTTCAGGATATTCCGTCTTTCAACGCTCATGGTATCCGGCATGGTGATAATGGTGCGGTAACCTTTTGAGGCTGCCACAGAAGCAATGCCAATGCCGGTATTGCCGCTGGTAGGCTCGATGATCACCGACTCCGGTGTCAGAAGACCTTTCTTTTCTGCCTCTTCCAACATCACAAGACCAATGCGGTCCTTGACGCTGCCGGCCGGATTAAAATATTCCAATTTCACCAGAATATCAGCCTCTAAATTTTTTGCCTTTTTATAACCACTGATGCGGACGAGGGGTGTATTTCCGATCATGTCCGCTACATTTTCATAAATATGCATAAGGAAAACCTCTTAGTCTCTAAGCTTCGATGCAATAGGATTGATGGACGGATCCTGGGATAAGGTTCTGAAACGGGAATCCCGGTCAGCAGGATTTGGCGAATTCCATTTGGTGGTTGTAATAACACTCTGATAGTCTTCTACGCTTTCTCCCTCCGGATGCTTCTTATAAACATTCTCCGGATCCTGGGAAAGGGCCTTTCGTGAACCATCAGATGCCCAAAGCTTTTCATAGGGGACCTGGGATGCAATGCGCTTGGGGAAGCTGGCAAAGATGCCCTTAACATCATTCTTAGGGAATTCAAAGAAGGTATACTTCTTAAATACCGGCAGACTGTAAAGATCTTTTACATAGCCCCAGAGATTTTTGTATTCTGTCAGTCTTTTTTTCATGGGACCTACATTATGATAATAACTCAGTTCCCATCGTACCAAAGTCACATAAAGACGGACATCGGAATCGGTAATGTAGTCACCGAAGAGGAAACGATTGGTTTCAAATCGCTTATCCAGCGCCTCAATGGCTTCAAAGAAATCATTATAAGCTTCTTCATAAGCTTCCCAGCTCTGGCAGAATGCCATTCTGTAATGGCCATTGTTCACCGTGGGGAAAAGCCAGTCATTAAACTCATCGATTTCCTTACGGTATTTAACAGGATAAAGATCCGGTGCATCGATCTTCTGGAATTTTCTGAACTGAACCTCGATATAATTTGTCAGGCGGTGATAATCATTATTAACAGCCTTCTTTTCCTTAATATCCACGAAGGTGGGAGTTGTGGCTCTTCCCTTAAAATCCGGATCTGCATTTTTATAAAATTCACTTAAAAAATAAGCGCCGCAAATGGGATCTCTGTGCTGGGGCTGATCGGCAAAGCCATGGCCGTAAATATTTTTCACCCCGGTTGATGTGGTGGCTACATCACCTATGACCTCTTGAAGTCCCAGGATATCCCGGACGATAACGGGACGGTTTGACCAGTGACAGCCATGGGCCCAGTAAATGGCAAAGCGGCGATTCTCTGCATGATTATCTTCCGGTTTGTCGCCAAAAGGTTTTGTAAAAGCATTGGGCTGACGGATGAAAGCACCTCTTTCATCGATTTCATTTAGAGTTTCCTTTGGTCTTGGCGGAACTCCTACCTCTTTTGCATGAAGCTCGGCTTCTTCATCCGTTAATGTATTGACTGCAGCTGAAAAATTGCATGAATTGCATGACATGGCTATATTCTCCTTTATCTCAAATATTTTGTCTATCCTTTTTACTCTTCATCATTAAAAAGATCCGATGAAAGATATTTGTTGCCGCCATCCGGGAAAAGAACAACGATATTTTTCCCTTTATTTTCCTCTCTTTTGGCCAGTTCCACGGCAGCCCACAGAGCTGCACCGGCAGAAATTCCTATGAGAAGACCTTCCTTTTTGGGGCAAAGCCTTGCATATTTGTAAGCATCCTCATCACTGCAAAGAAGGATTTCCTTATAGAGGGAAAGGTCTGTAATAGGACAGATAGAACCGCCGCCAATCCCCTGAATCTTATGAGGTCCCGGCTTTCCGCCATTTAGCACCGGACAGCCTTTAGGTTCCACACCGTAAACCTCCACATCTTCATTCTGGGATTTCAGATAACGGGCGATGCCGCCGCTGGTGCCGCTGGTACCGATGGTGGCCACGAAGATATCGACCTTGCCATCCATATCCCGCCAGATTTCCGGTCCCGTTGTCTTTATATGAGCTTCGGGATGATGGGGATTTTCTCCCTGAGCCGGTCGGAAGGCTCCTCTCTCCTGCTCGATTTCCACAGCCCGGCCCCCGGCTCTTGCAAAGCCTTCATTTGCCGGCGTCAGCTCTACAT
>CAVDGK010000233.1:0-3210 GCA_963607995.1 Oscillospiraceae bacterium
CACCGATGCGGATGTCATTCAAAATTTCCGTAAAAGTCCGGTCAGTAATAGCCTGGGCTGCTTTCATGGTCTCGATTTCTTCCACATCCTTTGAAGCCCGAAGATGATTCATCATGGAAGAAGCCGGCACAAGTTCCACTCCTGAAGGCATTTCACCTTTAATCTTATTATAGAGAGACACGCTCATAGTGGCGTCTTCAAAGCCGAGCCGTTTAATATCAAGTGCCTGCACATTAAATGCTAAGTATGAGAGATGATTGTGGGTACGATCCACCATCTTAATCTCTGTGTCTTTTATCTTTTGAGCCGCTTCAATATAACGACTGTCCGTCGTGTAAATATTTCTGTGTTCTGTAACCAGAACGAAACCTTCGCCATGGAAGCCGATAGCATAAAGTTCATTGCTTTCGCCGGTAATGAGCATAGCGTCAATATCAAACTGCTGCAAACAAGCTGCTATTTTACTTAAATGATTCATAATAATTCAGCCTTTCTAAAATCCTTTAAAATCTTAACGATTCCACTGTTAAATCGGTGCAACCATAACCTGCAGAACATAAAAAGCAACCAAAAGAAGCAGGCATAGGATCACACGCTTTTTCTCAGTTACAAGAAGGCCAGCAAATTCCCGCATGAAAGCATTAGGTCCGAAATACCATTTTGTTTTGGCTCCCATGCCCTGAGGATGGAAATTAGCCCGTCTTGACCAGATACCGCTTCTGAAAACGTGATAATTTGTTGTGGAAAATGCCGCCTTCGCTTCTGGATTCTGCTCTTCGATGATTTTTTTGCTGAAAGCCATATTCTGAAGGGTCGTTTTGGATTTATTTTCAATTAAAATGTGTTCCTTAGGAATACCAATGGATAAAAGATAATTTTCCATAGCTTCCGCTTCAGAACAGATTTCGTCTTTCCCCTGACCGCCTGAAGGCACAAGGATTGGTGCTTTGCCAGTCTTTTCAATCTGACTGTGGTAAAAATCAACAGCCCGGTCAACCCTTCCCTGCAAAAGCGGGTATAAAGTCCCATCTTTTCGGATACCGCAGCCAAGGATCACGATATAATCCCGATCCTTCTCCGGTTCACTCATAGCAGCTATCCGGCTGCAGATAATAGCCCCCAAAAGCATACATTCAAAATACATATAAATCGTGCAGTACCCGCCCTGAAGAAGTGTATAGAGGCGATATTGCATGAGCGATCCGGCATAATTGGACATAGCCAGATAAATCAAAAATCCCAAAAACCATCCTGCCACCAGGAAAAAGCCGGCCACTATTCCAAGTGCATTCCGCACACCTTTCCCCTCATGTTTCATCAGGAAAAGATTGCTGATAATCAGGGCAATCGAATAAACCAATATAAAGGGCAGGGATATCAGCATAAACTGCCATTCTGATGAAATCAGAACACTCGTTATGGTATATCCGGCATATGTTTCAGGCTGCAATGCATTTAAAATAAAAAGTCCTGTCGTTGTAACTGCAATGCTGGCAATAAAGAGACCCAGTCCAACGCTGTAAATCGTTTTATAAGAATAGAGTTCAACATGACGATGATCCCAGAAAATGCGAAACATCAAGATTGTCATCCATATAAAGAAAAGGGCTGTAATGGCCAGAATATAGGGCATAGCTCCGATAGCTCCATGGCTCGTCTCCAGGATAATTCCCATTTTTCCAACTTTCAGCCGAAACTGTCCGACGAAAGACTCTTCTTCCGTTAAGATCTCCACATCGGTTTCACCCTGACCAACTTCATGGAAAGTTGCTGTCAGTTTTCCATTTTCAACACTGATGGCTGTCAGTTCAGCCACCCCTTCTTCCGAATAAACTGCCTTAAACTCGTCAGCTGTCAGATTTTCGCTCACTGTGCTTGTAACTGCCGTCACTGTTTTACTCTTAAGCATAACAACGGCTATAATGGCGATCAGGTATATCAAAATATAGACCGCAACACGTTTGGCTGTTTTTCGCATAAATGTCCTTTCGCCTAAAGTATCACTTTTCGATACTTATTTTTTCTGGTTAAAATCTGTCTATTTGCCCTGACCATAATGATTTAAGATAAAGTCCTGCATACCGGCAATATGTTCTTTTGAAATACCTCCCGGTGTGGCACCGCACACCCGAATCATGTAATAAATCTGTGCCGTCATTTCCAGAGCCGTGCATGTGGTGAAAGCTTCTTCCATATTGCTGCCGACACAGACAGCTCCATGAGAATGAAGGAGTGCTGCCATTGTTTGTTTGCCCAAAGCTTCTATACAGGCATCGGAAAGTTCATCCGATCCCGGCATTTCGTGCTGTGGGGTACACTTAACTTCTCCCCGCAGTCTCTGAACAGCTTCATCAATGATCATGGGAATTGGCTCGGCAATGGTTGCAAAGAGAGTGGAATAAATGGCATGGGTATGGATCACGGCATTAACTTCTGGTCTTGATCTGTAGATAGCTGTATGCATTGGGTATTCAATTGTGGGTTTTCTATTTCCTTCCACAAGATTGCCATTAATATCAACAACCACGATATCATCTTCTGTGATCAGGTCGTAACGCATACCGCTGGGTGTAAGATAGATATGGCCCGTCTCCGGATCCCGGCAGCTGATATTTCCATAAGTAGAAACAGTTAAGCCCGAATCAGCCATTCGGACGCCGCTTTCAACGATTAATTTTTTGTAGTTCATATTCAGCCTTTCTGCAACACACCCGGAAAGCCAAGGCTCTCCGGGTGATAGATTTTTTTATCAAAAACTTATAACCTTTACTATAGTATTCCATCTGCAGAATTTGTTCAACACAAACCATGAGTCAATTAAGTATAGATTTTTAATACGTACGAGCCGGCCACAGCACTTCTGCACGGCAGACACGCTTCCGCTCCGCTCGTCGAGCAGCGGACACTAAATTCGTTCGTCGCTAAAGCTCGAACTCATTAAGTGCCGGCCTCCTCGAGGGTCTGCCTTACCAGAGGTGCATAGGCCTTGCTCTGCGCATCGAAACAGGCGAGAGCAGGGGTGCAGATTCACGTCAACGATTGCGAGGCTTGCGTCGTGACGCAGCGGCTAGCAGCGACAGCGGGCGCGTGTCTGAGCCGACATATGTCGGCGAGTTTGCGCAGGAGCTGGAGCGCATAAGCGCCGCAAGGAACAGCAAACGTAGCATGTTGCGGGAACTGTACCCCTGGCGAGACGTACGATGGCAAAAA
>CAVDGK010000234.1:0-3190 GCA_963607995.1 Oscillospiraceae bacterium
TTAAAAAGAAAGACATAGACACTAATAAAACATATGAAATGTATTATGACTTCAGCGAAGCCGTATCCAAGCTGGCTGACCACCGTGTCATGGCCATTGACCGTGCCGAAAAAGAAAAAGTCATTACAGCTGCCTTTACCTACGATGTAGAAGCACTTGAAAATAGAGCTTTTGCAATCTACGCTAAAGAAGCCGGACAGGATATTAAGACTGCACACGGCAAAGCTTCAGACCTTCTGAAGGCTGCCATCGATGATGGCCTTACCCGTCTTCTTCTGCCATCCATTGAAAATGAAATCCGCAGTGACCTTTCTGAAAAGGCTCATAATTCTTCCATCGAAGTTTTCTCCATGAACCTTGAGAAACTTCTCTCCCAGCCCCCTCTTAAAGGCCGCATTGTCATGGGCTTTGATCCCGGTTTCTATAACGGATGCAAAATTGCTGTTCTTGACGAAACCGGCAAAATGCTTACCGTTGACAAGGTTTTCCCCTTCCGCCGCGATGGTGACGGAGACCGTACGGAAAAGAAGCTTCTTTCCCTGATCAATACCTATAAAGTCAAAATCATCGCCATCGGAAATGGTACGGCATCCCGAGAAAGTGAAAAACTCATTGCCGATCTTATTTCAAAAAATCATCTGGATGTTTCCTATGCCATCGTTTCCGAAGCCGGTGCTTCTGTCTGGTCTGCCCAGGAAGCAGCTCGGGAAGAGTTCCCGGATATGGCCATTGAAGAACGTTCTGCCGTTTCCATCGGCCGCCGTCTCCTTGATCCCCTGGCTGAGCTCATTAAGATTGATCCCAAGGCCATCGGTGTTGGCCAGTATCAGCACGACCTGCCCCAGAAGGCTCTCAGTGAACGTCTGGATGAAGCAACCATGAAGGTAGTCAACCGTGTAGGAGCTGACGTTAATACAGCTTCTGTCGAGCTTCTCCGCAATATTTCAGGCCTTAACGCCGGCATTGCCAAGGAAATCATTGCCTACCGTAATGAAAATGGTCGTTTCACCAACCGTCAGCAGCTGAAAAAAGTTAAAAAACTGGGACCGAAAGCTTTCACTCAGTGTGCCGGTTTCCTGCGTATTACCGATGGTGACGAACCTCTTGATGCAACAGCCATTCATCCGGAAAGCTATGCTGTAGCCAAAGAAATGATGAAAGTCAGCGGCATTGAGAAATTAGGTGACCCCAATGCTCATTTTGATGAAGCAAAGGTAGCTTCCCTTGATGTAGATGAATTTACAAAGAAGGATATCGAAGATGCCATCCTCTCTCCTCTTCGCGACTATCGTGATCAGTTTGATGGTGCTCTCTTAAAGAGCAACGTTCTGGAAATCTCAGACCTTCATGTTGGGGATGTGCTTTCCGGCACCGTCCGCAATGTCGTAGACTTTGGTGCTTTCGTTGATATTGGTCTTCATGAAGATGGTCTTGTACACATCTCCAGAATGGCTGATAAGAGGGTTAATCATCCCTCTGAAGTAGTTTCTGTCAACGATATCGTTACAGTTTATGTGGTTGGTATTGACGAGGCTAAAGGACGTGTACAGCTTTCTCTCCTTCCTCTTGATGTACTGGAGAGACGCGAAAATGACCGTCAGAACCGCCAGACCCGTAAGAATGATCGCAAAGATGGAAAACGTTCTAATTCTTCCAATCGTTCTAACGCAAATCAGGCAAATCGTTCCGACAAAAGTAAGGCAAACAGCCGCCGCTCAGACCGTCCCGTCAGCGACAGCGATATCGCCAGCTTGTTAAAGAAATTTGGACACTAAGGTATAACCTTTCAATACGTACGAGCAAGTCTGTATGTCAAAATATCCGCTACCAAAAAAAAATGCCGCACCTATAATCAAGTGCGGCATTTTTTTTATTTTATTTCCAACCGATCAAAAGGTGTGCTCTGGTAAACGTAATAGTTCAGCCAGTTGGTATAAAGAAGTTGTCCATAAGCATTCCAGGTCATAGGCGGTGTCTGTGTGGGATCATCATTGGGGAAATAATTCTTCGGAAAATCAACAGAATCCAAGCCCTTTGCCATATCTCTCTCATATTCCAGCTTCAATGTATCCCGGTCATACTCCGTATGACATGTCACATAGAACTGACGGTTATCTTTTGTCTTGGCAATAGCCGGTGATCCATCCTCCGTTACTGCCAGAAGCTCCAGATTTTTATTTGCCAGAATATCCTCCGCATGCACATCCGTAGCCCGGGACTGGGGTGCAATAAAATCATCATTAAAACCTCTAAAAAGAGGAATGCTGGGCTTTAAAATCTCATGCTTTAATATACCAAACATCTTCTTTTCCAAGTCAAACTTCCGGATACCATGATGATAATAGAATCCTGCATAAGCTCCCCAGCAAAGATGGAAAGTACAATGAACATGGGTTTTCGTCCACTCCATGATTTCACATACTTCATCCCAATAAGCCACCTCTGTATAATCCACATAATCAAGAGGTGCGCCGGTAATGATCATACCGTCATATTTGTTATCTTTTATCTCTTCAAAAGTGTAATAAAACTTGTCCAGATGATATTTATTCGTATGAGATGAACGATAAGTAGAAGTCTGAAGGAATTCCACCTGCACCTGAAGAGGTGTATTGGAAAGCTTGCGAAGGATCTGGGTTTCCGTCACCTCCTTGGTCGGCATCAGGTTCAGAATCAGAACCTTCAGCGGACGAATATCCTGATGCGTCGCACGATATTCCGTCATAACGAATATATTTTCATCTTCAAGAACCTGCTGTGCCGGCAGGGAATCCGGAATTGTAATAGGCATTTAATTTCTCCATTAAAATAAATTTTGCGGCTGCTTATGCAGCCTTGTGGGACATTCCCATCGTTTGAATCGTCGCTAATCATTATAACAATTTAAGTAAAAAAGCCAACATACAAAAAATGATGACTGTATACACGTCTTTAGAAAATACGTGTCGTCCACTTCGTACAGTCCCAAACCTCTGTGGCAATATCCCGGTAGAATTCCGGTTCATGGCACACCATAAGAATACTGCCTTTGAACTCTTTCAAAGCCCGCTTCAGTTCATCCTTAGCATCTACGTCAAGATGATTTGTAGGCTCGTCAAGAACAAGGAAATTTGTAGGCCTGTTCATGATCTTACAGAGACGTACCTTTGCCTGCTCACCACCAGAAAGTACCTTTACCTTACTCTCCAGC
>CAVDGK010000235.1:0-3182 GCA_963607995.1 Oscillospiraceae bacterium
GAACTTCCTATATGGATGGTTCGTCTGTGGCAGGAAAGCTTCTGACGGCTTTGCCCAATACCCTTAAACTGACTTTTTTCTCTATCATTGTAACCATCCTTTTTTCCATTCCACTAGGCATGATTTCAGCGGTAAAAAAAGGAAAAATCATCGATAATATCATTCGACTTTTAAGTTTCATGGGAAACAGTCTGCCGAACTTTATCGTTTCTCTTTTGCTGCTTTATGTCTTTGCTTTGAAACTTGGCTGGTTTCCGATATTATCATCCGGTTCGGCTATCAGTTTCGTTCTGCCGACCCTGGCTCTTGCCATTCCCATGACAGGAAAATATATCCGTCAGGTGCGGTCGGCTATATTAGAGGAACTTAATAAGCCCTATGTGGAAGGTGCCCGGGCGAGGGGGCTGAAAGAAAGTAAAATTCTTATTTTCTATGTCCTGCCTAATGCCATGACCACGCTCCTGACGCTAATGGCTTTGTCCATGGGGTCTCTGCTTGGAGGCACGGCAGCAGTTGAAATGATCTTTTCACTGCCGGGAATGGGCTATATGATCACAAATGCCGTTACAAACCGGGATTATCCGGTTATTCAGGCCTTTGTTGTGTGGATGAGCCTAATCTATATCGTGATTAATCTGGTAACGGATATTGTGTGTTATTATCTGGATCCCCGCCTTGACAGTGAAATGGAGGTGGGAAGGTGAGCCATACAAAAAGAAAAATGATCATTTACATTGTGATCTTTATGGGTCTTTGCATTTTTAGTCTCTTTTCCGGAAAATTAGCGCCTCATGATCCGGAGCTTGTGGATCTCTCCATGGCAAAGATGGCACCATGTCAGGAATATCCCATGGGAACGGATGGACTGGGGAGATGCATTCTCTCACGTATCTTATCCGGTGCTTCCAGTTCGATCTTTGCATCCCTTGTCATTGTTTTTCTGAGCATGCTTGCAGGGTGTGTGGTTGGTCTGATCAGCGGATATGCCGGCGGCATAGTTGATGAGATTCTGATGCGGATTGTAGACATTTTCCTTGCTTTTCCCGGAATTGTCCTCTCTATAGCAGTGGCAGGTATGTTGGGTCCCGGCCTTACAAATGGGGTCCTGGCATTGGCGGCAACCGGATGGACCCAGTACGCAAGACTGACCCGCAGCTATGTCCGCTCGATTCGGAAAGAAAATTATATCAGTGCTGCAGTTTTGAACGGACAGCGACCATTGTCTATTTTAATGAAACATATTATGCCGAATGCCCTGCGGCCTGTCATTGTAACGGCAACCCTTCATTTAAGCAGTGCTATGCTGAGCATTTCAGGTTTGAGCTTCCTGGGTCTTGGTTCTTCGACGGCAGAATGGGGCAGCATGCTTTCGGATGGAAGGAGCTTGATGCAGCAGTGCCCTTGGATCGTATTCTTCCCGGCTATGGCTATTTTCATAGTCACCATCTTTTTCAATCTTTTTGGTGACAGTGTACGGGATGCCCTGGACCCGAAGGGGATGTATAAAAAAGTATCGGCAAAGAAGCTGTCTAAAATAAGAAAGATAGTGTCGGATTGAAAAGGCTGTGACGCATTTATCAGCAGTTCAGATGATTTTTAACGTATGGGATCTTATATACGATAAAAATCTTTGAGGGCACTTATCGTTCAGTGGATGATGGCTTTGCGTTGGCTGGAACAGAGTGCAGACTACAAATTGGGTGAAGAAGAAATGCGTCGCAAGCGCTACTCATTGTTCTAATGAAGACGTTGAGGTGAAAAAGAGTTTTTATGGATAGCTGCACCACCGACTTAATGGAGATTTTTATGAAAAAAATAATCACGTTAATATTAATAGCGCTTTTGACTCTGAATCTGGCTGGCTGCGGTCAGAGTGAGAACACAGCGGATGATGGTGATAGTCGCAGCACCTTCGTATTCGGTGGTCAGATCGGTAATGTGGATCCTGCCTCCGGAGCCTACGCATGGGTGGGGATGCGAAGCGGTGTCATGGAGTCTCTTTTTAAATTGGACGATAATATGAAGGTGGTGGAAAATCTGGCCACGTCTTATGAGGTTTCCGATGATGGCCTTACCTGGACTATTCACCTGCGGGAAGGCGTTCTTTTTCAAAGCGGAAATAGCATGGATGCCGAAGCTGTCAAGGCTTCTCTCGAGCGAATCATTTCCAAGCAGAGCAGAGCTGAAAAGGAGCTTAATATTGCCTCTATGGAGGCCGATGGCTATACTCTCAAGATTACGACAAAGGAAGCCAACCCGGTTCTGCCAAACTGCCTTTGCGATCCTTATTCCGGTATCGTGGATGTAAAGAGTCTGGATGAAAATGGCAATGCCACTATTGGCACCGGGCCTTTTAAGCTGACGGAATATGTTGAAAATGAGAGAATTGAGCTGGATGCCTTTGATGATTACTGGCAGGGAAAACCAGCCAGTAAACATGTGACTATCCGGTCAACAGCAGACCTTGATGCTTCCACATTGGCCCTTCAGAATGGGGAACTGGATGCCTGCTATGGTTTATCCTATGATGCACGGGATCTTTTTGATGGCACAAGCGGTTTTAAGATTTCCCAGGCAGCCACATCCCGGGTTTATAAGGTTTATTTTAATTTGAATCATGAATTTACGGGAGATGCAGCCTTCCGCAAAGCTATTGCCATGGTTATTGACCGGGAAAGTTATGCCAATGTTCTTGTAAATAAAGCCGGCACGGCCACGAAGGCAACATTCCCGGCTTCAACGGCCTTTAATGCTGAAGAGACCCTTACCAATGTGCCGGATTATGATGTTGAGGGGGCCAAAGCTCTTTTAGCTGAAAATGGATATACCGATTCAGATGGAGATGGCTATCTGGATAAGGATGGCGAGAAGATTACGCTTAAAATTATCACCTATGGACGGACCGGCCTTACGGAATGCAGTCAGGCCATTCAGTCAGCTCTTCGTGAGATCGGCATTGATTCAACTCTTGAACAGCTTGAAAGCACGGAGGAGAGAGGTCATGCCGGTACTTTTGATCTGAGCGTTTATGCTGAGGTGACCATGCCCACCGGTGATCCCTATTCTTATATGCTCAGCAACTACGGAACGGATGGAACCAATAACTTTGGTGGTTATTCTAATGCTGAGGTGGATGCGCTTCTTACGGAACTTTCGGTAGCGTTTGACACGGATAGACGGAC
>CAVDGK010000236.1:0-3180 GCA_963607995.1 Oscillospiraceae bacterium
GTAGTCCAGCGGTATTCACTTCCGCTCTTCTTAAACCGTTCCCCTCTGGCTTCCAGAAAAGGAACCAGATCCACTGTCGCAGCCCTTTCACGCTGTTCTTCTGTATATAATCTCATCTAAACTTTCTCCTCTATAATTCCATGTCATGACTTTTCTTCTTTCTGATCGGCCGGCCAGACTGTGTGCTCTGACTCTGATCATCATCCTGCCTTTCCTTCTCTTCAGAACTTCTATCTGCAGAAACACTTTTTCTGGCGACCTCACTCTGCCTTTCATGCAGCCGATCCATCACAGATACCGGTTCAATCTCCTCCACCATGTGGTAGGTAGATACCGAATCCACACATGCCTTCACCTTCTCAAATGGCCGTAACTTTTCTTCCAGATTTTTCTTTTCTTCTGAGAAATGAGCCACCTGCTTCTGCTCTTTCTTCACCTCCGCTTCCCACTGCTTCAGATCAATCTCCTCAATACTTGCCATACCTTCTTCTGCCAGGACAGCCTTCAGCCTCCGATTCACAGCCTGATACTGATTCAGCTCCTTAGAGTGCTTTTTTCTATAAGCTTCCTTGGCAAAATATTTCTTGTTGTAAGTCTGCTGAATCGGCTTTAGCTTCTCGTAATTTTCATAGTCACGGATAAACTGTCTGGTTCTCTTTAACTTCTTCTGGCTGGCAGACAAAGAAGTCTGTATGCCGGAAATTTCTTTCTGAAAATCAAGGATCTTCCCTTCCAGATCTGCCGGGGTTTTCAGATCATTCTCCTGAAGAAATGCAATGGATTCTGCAAATGCTTTCAGGTTGTAGGCCTTGGCTTTCTGGGTGCCATATTTATAACCTTCCGCATTTTTATTTCGCTTCTCCATATACTGCTGAAGGTAAGAAGACAGTGTAGGCTCCGGTAATTCCCGGCTTTGCTTTTCCAGGTTCTGCTCCCAGAGTTCTTTCTCCTTCACAAGCCAGCCAAGGATTGCTTTCGTTCTCTCTGCCATGCCATTGATCCAACGGATCAGACGGTTGATGGTGCCAAGTGTGGTCTTGATTCCCTTCTTTTCCATGGCTCTGATGTTAGGGCCTTCATGAATGGTTGGGATCCGGTCAATGCCAAGTTCTGCATAAGATTTTTCTGAGATCCTTGCACTGAATCCCTTCTGTGCCAAAAGCTCATTATTCATATCCGCCCAGGCTTTTCTCATCTCCAGAAGAGTCTCTTTATCGCTCCAACCGGTAGTGGAAACCGCAGCCATTTTTTGCTTTCCTCTTTTGTCAAAAACAGGATTTCCTTCTGCATCCAGAACCGGAACTTTCTTCTCCTTAATGCCCCAGGTGCCATCTTCATTAAGCGGCCGGATAGGAACCAGAATGTGCATATGAGGATTTGAATCTGCATCTTTTCCCTTGTCCGGATTGTGAATGCAAAGGTCAGCAATCATGCCACGACTCACCAACTGCTCTTCCACAAATTTTCTTCCCATCTCAATATTTTCTTCCATGGAAAATTCATTCATAAATGCGATCTCAAAACTGTGGGCCAGCTGTGCACCTTTATTTTTCTCTGTCCACTCCAGTTCATTCCAGAGCGTTTCCCGATCACGAAACCTTTCCGGGGCGTGGGGCGGAAGATGTATTTCTGCCAACACGACACCGGATTTTCTGGTATAATCACTGACCTCCCCATAGTAGGAACTGTAGAGCTTTTCACCGGCACGATAGGCCGCAGAACTGATCACTGACTGGCCATTATTCCGGCTGATCTGTTTCAGATTGAAGTGATATAATGCCATCCGCATCTCCCTTCTCCAGAAGCTCCTGAAACATTTCCGCCTCACGGTAAGAAGCTTCCAGTTCTTCCTTTCTCTCTGCTACCAGAGAAGAAATCCTGCCTCTGAGATCTGTGTCTGAAAAGATCTCATTTGCCAACTGCTGAAACTCATCCCTTTCCAAAAATTTGCTGTCCGGGCAGGCATGTTCAACAGCCGCTCCCTTCTCGATCAGACGATGATTTCTTTCCTTACGCTCCAGCTTTTTCAGGAGGTTTTTCTCCCTCTGCAGCCGGTGATTCTGCTGCAGGATCTTAAGTTCTGCCTCTTCCTTCTTTGACTGAATCTCATCTATGCCATTGTCTTGTTTCTGCTGTTTTACTTCCTGTTCAAACTCTTCAAAGGTCTGTCCTCTGTGAGTGATTATCTTTTTTGCCATTGTTATTTCCTCCACATTTGTATCTATGATTCTGTTAATAAATGTTTTATTTTGTGCCAGCTGTGTAACTGGGATAGGCATTTATGCCGGAAGGGGAACCCTTCACCGGACGTAAGTCCGCAAATCTTATTTGGAATAACTTCCGAATGAGATTCCCCTCCGGAGGACGCACATACTTTTTCAAAAGTATATAAGTGCGCTCTTCAAGCTAAAGCTTTCAGAGAATCAGTTACACGAACGGCAACTCTTCCCCATCCGGCACCTGCATAAATCCATCTTTGTCTGTCTGATCAGCCGTATCCGGCTTGGAACTTTTCTTACTTTCTACAAAGTAATGCTCCTCTACCAGAACATCCGTGGTATAGATCCTTGTGCCTTCGCTATTTTCATAACTGCCCATCTGAATATGACCGCTGACTGCGATCTTCATTCCCTTCTTCAGATACTTTGTGGCAAACTCTGCATTCTTTCCGAAGGTCACGCAGGAAATAAAATCTGTCTGCGTCTCTCCATCTTTCTTATATCTGCGATCCACAGCCAGGCTGTATCTGGCCATTGCTGTATTTGCCTCATTCTGCAGATATTTCATTTCCGGTGCCTTTGTCAGGCGACCAAGTAAGATAACTTTGTTCATGTCTTTTCCTCCATAAGTTCGTAAACTTTTCTTAATTGCTTCTGTAAATTTTCTTGTTACCTTCAGTTCTATTTGTCCCCGACACCCTGAACTGAAAACAGGAACCCTCCGGCCCGCATCTGGTCAGATGCTCATAGGCTTTTTACCTCCCCGTGGATCTCACCGGGCCGCCCGCAGCTAAACTGCGACTAGACGGAAGTATCATTGTCCCCTGCATGCTTCCTGGCAATCAGACCGTACCATCAGGCCTGTTTCGTTTCTCTGTTGATCGCTCGTTCCTAAGGAAGTCTTGGCGGCAGAAAACTTGTTGCTCCACATACAAGGATATGAACCGGAGGGCTGCATATT
>CAVDGK010000237.1:0-3168 GCA_963607995.1 Oscillospiraceae bacterium
GGATTAGGACCAGCTTTTTTGACAGTTTCAATAACGAAATCTTTGATACCCTGAAGTCCCTGGGCCGGTTTAAGCATACGAATAGCTGACATATTTTCAGAACCGAAACCTTTAGGTGCGATGCTAATCTTAACCTGATCTCCGGGAACGATTTTTTCATAGATCATGGCCGGTGTATTATCGCCTGTATTTCCACGACGCACCGGATCTTTAACAACGGATTTTCTTAAATATCCATCTGTATAGCCCTGACGAACGCCTTCATTGACAGCATCCGTAAGAAGCCCGTCTGTAAAATGTACGTCCTGACCGATTTCAAGGAAAACACAGGCCATGCCGGTATCCTGACAAATGGGGACGTGATCTTTTTCTGCAATCTTATAATTTTCAATAATAGTATTCAGTACATCTGAAGCAACCGGATTTTTCTCTTCCGACAGTCCTTTATCCAGTGCTTTTCTTACATCAAAAGGAAGCTCTGTACAGGCTTCTATACAGAGCTTCCGAATGACTGTCGTTATTTCATTGACAGATATATTTCTCATAGACTTCTAAATTAAGCTTTTCCTTCTGAACCTAATACGTCTTTGATCTTGTGTGTAACCAGAGTCTTGATGTTCTCACGACCCGGTTTCAGATATTCTCTCGGATCGAACGCACCCGGCTTCTCTGTCAGAACCGTACGAACGCCTGCTGTGAATGCAAGACGAAGGTCAGAGTCGATATTGATCTTGCAGACAGCCATTCTTGCAGCCTGACGAAGCATATCTTCCGGAATACCGATAGCATCAGCCAGGTCACCGCCCTTTTCGTTGATGATCTTAACGAATTCCTGGGGAACTGATGATGCACCATGAAGAACGATGGGGAAGCCCGGAAGCTTCTTGGAAACTTCTTCAAGGATATCAAAACGAAGCTGCGGTTTTGTACCCGGTTTGAACTTGAAAGCACCATGACTTGTACCAATAGCGATAGCCAGAGAATCGCAACCTGTGCCTTTTACGAACTCTTCTACTTCTTCCGGACGTGTATAAGCTGAGTTTGCGGCATCAACCTTAACATCATCTTCTACACCAGCCAGAGCACCAAGTTCAGCTTCAACTACAACGCCATACTTATGCGCATATTCAACAACCTTACGTGTGATTTCAATATTTTCTTCAAAAGGCTTGCTGGAAGCATCGATCATGACAGATGTGAAACCATTATCGATACAGGATTTGCAGGTTTCGAAATCCGGGCCGTGATCCAGATGCAGAGCGATGGGGATATTCGGGCATTCTTCTACAGCTGCTTCAACCATCTTTCTCAGATAAGTCGGGTTAGCATAGTTGCGGGCACCCTTAGAAGCCTGAAGAATAACCGGGGAATTCAGAGCAGAAGCTGCTTCTGTGATACCCTGAACGATCTCCATGTTGTTGACGTTGAAAGCACCGATAGCATAGCCACCATCATAAGCCTTTGCAAACATCTCCTTTGTAGTTACTAAAGCCATAATAAAACCTCCTCTTTGTGTATATACACTTAAAATGTATTTTTATTATACAACACAACTCACTAGTTTAAACCATTAAGCCTCTCATAGGAAGCAAAAAATGGACGGAGTCTGTTTAAAATAATTTCAACACCGCCGGCCTTCTTTGCTTCAAGGTTCATGGGCATCTTCGGCTCATGAAGAGACATTCTAAGAAGCACCCAGCCTTTAACCTCTTCATCATCGAAAGAAATGCGGACACCTTCAAAATTCGGTTCAACGACATGGAATCTGGCATCTTTTTCAGCGTAAGCCTTAAAATCATCCAAGACGCCAAGACCATATGCTTTGAAATCATCACCTGAAATAGTAAATCGAATTTCTTTAGCGTCCCCCGGCTGACCCAGTTTTGCAATCAGATCCTGAAGTCTGCCATTATCTTTCTTCATGCGGGCCATCTGGCAGATAATCTTAACGGCCAGATAAGCACCATCATCAGAGAAATAATTTTCTTTCAGTGCACCATGGCCGGATGTTTCAATAGCCAGCTGGCATTCTGTACCGGCAGCATTCAGTTCAATGCCCTTGTCGATAACATTCTTATATCCACGTTTAAAGCGAAGATGCTTCAGTCCAAGTTCTCCTTCAAGGAAATCTGTCAGTTCATCTGATGTAACAGAATCCGTAACGATGGTGGATTCCGGGAATTTCTCAGCTAAAATAGCAGAAAGCAGGGCAATCAGTGTATTGCGGTTAGCTTCTTCGCCATCATCAAGAACAACTGCACCCCGATCACCGTCACAGTCGAAGATGACGCCCAGATCAGCCTTTGAATCCAATGTAGCCTTTTTAATAGCTGCCATGGCTTCTGCGTTTTCCGGATTTGGAATATGATTAGGGAAATGACCATCCGGTTCAAGGAAAACGGAACCTTCCGTATCAGCTCCCAACGGTGCCAGAATCTTTGAAGCAAAGAATCCTGCTGCACCATTACCGGCATCTACCACAATGTGAAGTCCTTCAAGAGGATGCTCATAATCATCAGCTTTTACCTCTTCTTTGATGATGGTCTTCATATGCTCGCAATAAAGTGTTAAAAGATCAAACTTCTGAGCCTTTGATTCCACCTCTTCTGATTTAACATCTCCTGCTGCAGCATGAAGAATCTCAGAAATCTCATCATGCTCAAGTCCAGAAGCCTTTGAAAAGAATTTAAGACCATTTCTGTCATAAGGCATATGACTTGCCGTGATCATAACAGAACCATCAAAATCACTATCCTCAAGAACCGTGCTCAGAAACATAGATGGTGTAGAAACAAGACCACAGTCAAAGCACTGAGCACCACCCAGTGTAAAACCCTGAGCTGCACCGGATACGATTTCGTCTGCAGAAAGACGACTGTCATGTCCAATACCAATTCTAAGATCTTCCGGCTTTTTTCCCGTCTTTTTAGCCAAGAAGCCTACAAAGGCAGCCGCAATGGTTCTGGCTTCTTCTTTATGAAGATTGGCCGGACCATTTTCAGACGTAATGGCAATACCTCTGATGTCGCTTCCATTCTGTAACTTTAAATAAGAATCCAAAACATCCTTGTTCATTTTAAATTCTCCTTTGAATGGCATATCTGTTTTTAATTTTATTTCATAAAACAACTAACTAAGCAAACTCACTCTATCAATATACCATAAAGT
>CAVDGK010000238.1:0-3136 GCA_963607995.1 Oscillospiraceae bacterium
CATTATGCTTCTGTATTATCCGCATTTTCTGCTTTTTCTGCTGTATCATTTAACGGCAGATCTGTCTCAAGGCCATTGGCATTGCGCACCAAAGCTTCAATATAATTCATGGTATCCGGATTATCCTCCAGATATTGTTTGGCATTTTCACGACCCTGGCCAATCTTATTATCCTGGAAAGCAAACCAGGAACCGCTCTTTTCAATAATATTAGCATTAACAGCCAGGTCAAGGATATCGCCGGAACGTGAAATACCTTTGCCAAACATGATATCAAACTGAGCTTCCTTAAATGGCGGAGCGACTTTATTTTTTACAATTTTGATCTTGGCACGGTTACCGATCATTTCACCACCGGCCTTCAAAGTTTCAACACGGCGAACATCCATACGAACGGATGCATAGAATTTCAGAGCGCGACCGCCGGTAGTGGTTTCCGGATTACCAAACATAACACCAATCTTCTCACGAAGCTGATTGATAAAGATAACAATACACTTAGTCTTGCTGACAGTTGCCGTCAGTTTACGCAGAGCCTGGGACATAAGGCGGGCCTGAAGACCGACATGAGAATCTCCCATTTCACCATCAATTTCAGCCTGTGGTGTCAGTGCCGCTACAGAGTCAACAACGATGATATCGACAGCGCCGGAACGTACCATAGTCTCAGCAATCTCAAGAGCCTGTTCACCTGAATCCGGCTGTGAGATATAAAGATTTTCAATGTCAACACCAATATTACGGGCATAGATAGGGTCAAGGGCATGTTCCGCATCAACGAAGCCGGCAATACCGCCTCTCTTCTGCACTTCAGCTACCATATGAAGGGCAACAGTCGTCTTACCACTGGATTCCGGCCCATATACTTCAATGATACGACCTTTCGGGATACCGCCGATACCCAATGCAAGGTCTAGGGACAGGCAGCCTGTCGGAACGGCTTCCACATTCATATTAGCCTGCTTTTCTCCAAGCTTCATGACGGTTCCCTTACCAAATTCTTTTTCAAGATGACCGATGGCAGCTTCCAAGGCCTTCTCTTTTTCTTCTTTTATTTTTTCCTGATTCTTATCTTCTTTCACAATTAATCTCCTTTATACGAACATCTGTTCGCTTTCTGTATAGTACACTAAACTAAGGCAGTTGTCAATTGCCTTTCAAACCTTATGGTCATATTTATTTTAATTTTCATACAATTCCTGATCTATATATAAATCTCCTGCCGCCTAAGCGGCAGGAGTCTGAACAATACTGAATAATGCAGAGCTATAAATATCAAAAAAAGGTTTAGCTCGTCAAAATCGCGCACCAGACGCTAATACCAGCTGCACATCTTTTCTGCGTGAGTACATTCTGCTCTTCACGCCGGCTCTGTCAGCTTTCTTCTCTTACTCCAAGTACGCGTTGGAGAACCTCAAGTGCCTTTTCAGCATCCTCTTCATAAACATAAATATTATATGTCAAACGATCCGTTGGACCGTCAGGTCCAAAGTCACGAATGTCTACCGGACACCCGCCGCAGGGAATAAGACCAACTTCATTCTGGAATGAATTGGCCTTTACCTTGGCAATACCCGCCTCTTTCAATGCGGTTCTTACGTTTTTCCACTCTTCTTTGGCTCCACGTTTTTCATATATCTTAATTTTTTTCTTTCCAAGGCCAAACATTAATTGTTAATCTCCCTATGCTTATTACCGACTTATTATACACATCGATTCAAAAAATCTTATCCGATAAGCCAGTCATACATTTCCTGATATTTAAGAGCTGACTGATTCCAGGAATAATCGGAATTCATAGCTTGTTTAACCAGTTTCTTCCAGTCATCCCGCCGGTCATAATAGACCTTTTCAGCATAGCGGACAGTTTCCATCATTTCATGGGCGTTGTAATTAACGAAAGAGAAACCTGTACCGGTCTTGTTAAATTCATTGTATGGGATAACTGTATCTTTAAGACCACCGGTTTCACGAACGATGGGAAGCGTGCCGTAACGCATAGCCATCAACTGCGAAAGACCGCAGGGTTCAAAGGCCGAAGGCATAAGGAAAGCATCACAGCCTGCATAGATCTTGTGTGCGATATCTTCGCTGTAATAAATCTGCGCACTGACCTTGCCGGGGTATTTTTCTGCAAAATAACGGAACATATTTTCATACTGAGCTTCGCCCGTACCAAGGATGGCAAACTGAACCGCATCCTGACACATCTCATCCATCACACAGGAAATAAGATCAAAACCTTTCTGGTCTGTCAGACGGGAAACGATGCCGATCACCATGACTGAATCGTCTTCTGTTAAACCGATGGTTTTCTGAAGATCCCGTTTATTGATCTTTTTCTTGGAAGTAAAATTACGTGCCGTAAACTCAGCAGCAATAGAAGGATCCTTTCCCGGATTAAAGACATCGTAATCAAGACCATTGACGATGCCTCTTAAGTCATGTGAACGGGCTCTTAAAATACCATCCAAAGTTTCACCGTAGAACTCAGTCTTAATTTCTTCTGCATAGGTTGCTGATACTGTTGTAACGGCATTAGCATAAACGATACCGCCCTTAAGCATATTGGCATCATTTTCATGCTGAAGCTTATCCACTGTAAAATAATAATCCGGGATACCGGTTACAGCCTTGAAATCATCCATATTCCAGACACCCTGAAATTTCAGATTGTGAATGGTCATAACAGACTTAATACCGTGATAAAATTCATTTCCCTGGAAAAGGCTGTTTAAGTAAACCGGTACAAGACCTGTCTGCCAGTCATGGCAATGAATCAGATCCGGACGAAAACCAACAACAGGAAGAATAGCCAAAAGAGCTTTGCTGAAGAAAGCAAAGCGTCCCAGGTCTTCCGGCATGCCAAGATAGGGTTTTTCGCCTGCAAAATATTCCTGATTATCAATAAAATAATAATGAATGCCTTCATAATCGCATTCCATGATTCCTACATAGACGTAACGATTTCCAAGGTCCATATAAAAGGAACTGTGATATGTCAGCTTATCTTTCCATTTCTGTGCCATACAGTTATAAAGAGGCATCACTACACGGCAGTCGAAAAAATCTTTATCAAGATACTTCGGCAGTGATCCTACAACATCAGCAAGACCACCTGTCTTAAGAAATGGTG
>CAVDGK010000239.1:0-3113 GCA_963607995.1 Oscillospiraceae bacterium
ATATAGGGTTTGACACATATCCGATATGCGGTATAATAGTTTTCGGATAATTGAACATCTACAAGGAATGTGGTGAGAGGCCACGCTGTCGCGCAACTGTGATGCCGTCATTGAACGGATAAGTCAGATACTTGGTTCGGGAGTGCTCTTCGCATGAAAGAGACCTCGTTTTTCATACACCTGTGGGCGTCCGAACAAAGCGTACCGGGTGTATTTTTTTCGCAAGTAAACCTTATGTTCATACTCCTTTGGACATGTGGATGATGCTGCGAAGACCATGGAAAATATCGGAAATTTTCCAAAATTGTAGAAAAAGTTATCCAACTTCCAATCTACCTCACTTTATCCGGGCGGCGGTTACTCCTGAAAACCGCCGAATCCCCCCGGGCCAAAAAAGTAAAAAGAAACCGTTTGTGGAACAGCGCCGCAAACGGTTTCTTTTTTTGCACGAGCAACGAGCCAAAGTCCGTGCTTGCACGAGACCTTGACGAATGCCGCGATAAATTGAGAAATTTGTAAAACATGTTTTTAATAGTTCTGCAAGCAGGCGGCCGTTTTGATCCATGACAATAGAATCATAGCAATGCTTTGTTTTTGATAGATTTCGTGTTATTCTAAATACGTATGTTTAACGAACACAATCCATTAGAATACATTCTGGATTAAGAGCAGGATCGATTAGTATATAAGCGGATTTGCAAAGATCAGAAAGGAATAAAATATGAGTGTAGACACAAGAATATTCGGAACAACACCTTCAGGAGAAAAAGTAACAGAATATACCATTAAAAACGGAAAGATTACAGCAAAGGTAATTGATTTTGGTGCCATTCTGACACAGCTGATCGTGCCGGATAAAAATGGCAAGGAAGCAGATGTTGTTCTTGGATATGATAATCTTGAAGCTTATCTTGATAATGGTTATTTCTTTGGTTCAACCATTGGCCCCAGCGCTAATCGTGTGGCCAAAGCTACCGGAAAAATAGATGGTGTTGTTTTCCATCTGCCGGTGAATGAAAATGCTAATAATCTTCATACCGATATCAATTCCGGTCTTCATAAGAAAATGTGGAAGGCTGAAGCAGAAGGAAACAGCGTGAAGTTTTCCATTGAACTTCCCGATGGCGAATATGGTCTGCCGGGCAACCGTAAGGTAGAAGTAACATATACCATTAATGATGAAAATGGTCTTGTTTTATCTTATCATATGACATCAGATAAAAAGACCATCATGAACCTGACAAATCACAGTTATTTCAATCTGGGCGGCCATGACAGCGGCCTTATGACAAATCAGGAACTTCAGATGAATTGCAGCGCCTTTACAGTAGTGGATAATGAAAGTATTCCGACAGGAGAGGTTCGCTTAGTAGAAGGCACTGTCTTTGATTTTAGAAATAGAAAAGCTATTGGCAAAGATATTAATGCAGAAGATGAGCAGCTGGGCTTTACAGGCGGCTATGATCATAATTTTGTCATTGACGGTTATGAAAATGGTCGGGCAAAACGACTGGCAGTGACAGCCGCTGACCCTGTATCCGGAAGAGTTATGGAAGTTTATACCGATCTGCCGGGAGTTCAGTTCTATGCCGGTAATTTCATTCAGAAACACGAAGGCAAGGGCGGTGCACAGTATGACAAGAGACATGCTTTCTGCCTGGAGACACAGTTCTGGCCGGATGCCATTAACCATGACAATTTTGAAAAACCTATTTTTGGCGGTGATAATGAAATGACCTCCGAGACAGAATATCGTTTTAAATAAAAACTATAGGATAGCAGCAAGAAAGGTATACACGTGAGTATTTTAAATGTCGAACATTTAACCCACGGTTTTGGTGAAAGGGCCATCTTTGAAGATGTGTCCTTTCGTCTTTTGAAGGGGGAACATATTGGCCTTGTGGGGGCTAATGGCGAAGGTAAGTCCACATTCATGAGCATTATTACCGGTAAGCTTCAGCCAGATGAGGGAACTGTCGAATGGGCTAAGCATGCTACGGTAGGTTATTTGGACCAACATGCCGTATTGAAAGCGGGTATGACTATTGGCGAAGTTTTATCCAGTGCTTTTGATCATCTATATCAGATGGAAGAGAAGGCCAATGAACTCTATTCTCTTATGGCAGATGCTGATGAAGAGACTATGAATGCCTATATGGAAGAAGCTGGCATTATTCAGGAACTTTTGTCCGCTCATGATTTCTATATGATTGATTCCAAAATCAATGAAGTGGCCCGGGCACTGGGACTTCTTGATATTGGTCTTGATCATGATGTATCCGAGCTTTCCGGCGGACAGAGAACCCGTGTCTTGCTGGGAAAACTTCTTCTGGAGAAGCCGGAAATCTTGCTTCTTGATGAGCCTACAAATTATCTTGATGAGGAGCATATTGCATGGCTTACCCGCTATCTTCAGGAATATGAAAATGCCTTTATTCTCATTTCCCATGAAGTTTCCTTCCTGAACAGTGTTATAAATGTTATCTATCATATGAATGATCATAAACTTAACCGCTATGTGGGAGATTATGATCATTTTGTGGAAGTTTATGAAATGCAGAAGGCCCAGAGAGAGGCGGCTTATAACCGCCAGCAGCAGGAAATCTCCGAGCTGGAGGATTTTGTTGCCAGAAATAAAGCCCGGGTGGCAACCCGCAATATGGCTATGTCACGAAAGAAAAAACTGGATAAAATGGAACGCATTGAGAAGGTTCGGGAGAAGCCGAAGCCGGAATTTAATTTCCAATATTCCAGAACACCGGGCAAGTTTTTGCTGACGACTAAAGATCTGGTAATCGGTTATGATGAAGCTCTTTCATCGCCTCTTGATCTTGTGATGGAAAGGGGAAGCCGCATCGTTATGACCGGTGCCAACGGTATTGGAAAATCTACGCTTTTAAAGAGTCTTCTGGGACTTCTTAAGCCCCTTTCAGGCCATGTAGAGCAAGGAGAAAATCTGGACATCGGCTATTTTGAGCAGGAAGCAGCTCCGGATATCGAAACCACCTGCATCGAAGAAATATGGAAGGAATTTCCTGGATTTAATCAGTATGAAGTTCGCTCTGCCCTGGCTAAATGTGGTCTCACCACTCAACAGCTGGAGAGTAAGGTAA
>CAVDGK010000240.1:0-3091 GCA_963607995.1 Oscillospiraceae bacterium
GTATGGAAGGAGGGCATGCTATGGCGGATATCCTCTTTGGAAAGGCTAATCCCTGTGGAAAACTTCCTTTTGTCATTCCGGAAAATGAAGCAGATCTTCCGTATGTTGACTGGCATGCAAAAGAGCAGCATTACCAGGAAATGGTAGGGTACCGCTATCTTTATGCCAATGGCAAAAAGCCTTTATTTCCATTTGGATTTGGCTTATCCTATACGAAATTTGCGTTGCAGGATAAGAAGATTGAAAAGAAGGATGATACGATTTTAATTAAGACTTCACTGCAAAATACCGGAAAAAAGTCGGGAAGCGAGGTTGTTCAGGCTTATGCTGCTTTTGAAAATGAAGTGCGTAAACTATGCGGTTTTAAAAAAGTGTATTTGCAGGCGGGAGAAAAGAAAGAGGTTGAACTTCAGATACCCATGCAGCAACTGGAAAGTTACGATTGTAAAACAAAGGAAATGACACTGCGTAAAGGCTGCTATCATATATTTGTGGGAACAGACTCCAATGCGGTAGAAACGGGAACAGTATTAGTGTCAGATTATAGTTAAGAGTAGAACTTGAATTGCTGGTTTGCGTAATAGAATAAATCTTACACCGCATCCAATGGCCAATATTTATGTTCCAACGGGGATTTGAAGATTGAGTGGATTTTGCTATAATGGAAGTTCCGATATGGAAATGTTTTTTATGGCATAAAACGAGGATTTGTATGTTTAAACCTTCTTTGAAGAAAATAAAAAAGGTGGCAGCTATTGCTTTGACGGGTGCTCTTATGACAGGTCTTGTTTGGAGTGATACGTCAGCAGGTCAGGAAAATGGAAGAACGGAGGAGACGAAACTTTCTTCTGAAGTGAAAACTGATTCCGGGAAAAGTGATAAGGGTCAAAGTGAAAACGGATCAGAGACCGGAGAAACGAAAATCGGTACCGACAAAGAATCTGATGTAACAAAATCAGACCAGGAAGAGAGTGAAGGAAATTCCGACACCATAAAGACCGATTTGGAAGATAGCAAGACGGACTCTGGCGAGACAAAGAATGATCAGGAAGATTCTAAGACGACTTCCAGTGAAACCGGACTTGATGTCGATAAAACGAAAGAAGATTCAGAATCGTCCAAGACAGAAAAAAAAGATGAGTCCGGCTCATCGGAGGGAACAACAGATAAGAAGGACGATGAAGAAAAGAGTGGAACAGCCCTTTATTTCATTGCTCATCAGGATGATGAAATGCTGACATTCTCAGCGGGTATTTTAAATGACTTAGCTGATGGCCTTGATGTGCAGGTGGTTTTAGTAACAGACGGAAGCAGTTCCGGTGCTTATAAAAAGTTGAAAAAGAAGGGATATTCCCTGACTGTTGATGAATTTGTAGCAGCCAGGGATTTGGAATTTACGGAAGCCTTGAAGGCTCTTGGAGTTCCGGAAGAAAATATCCACATTCCATCAAATCGTATAGCAGATGGGAAAGGCACTGAGTCAGAAAGCCAGCTTCGGGAAATCATGGAAACATACCTTGACAAATATCCTGAAGCGGAAGTGAGAACTTCCTATCCCAATGGTGAAATCCAAAGCGAACATAAGGATCATGGCTGCCTTGGTGACATGGCCATTACCTTGAAAAAGGAAGGCGTAATATCATCCCTGCGGCTCTTTGTTGATCCTTACTATTATTCCCAGTACATCGATGATGGCATGCCCAGTCTTTCAACTTTTAAGATAGATATCAGTAAGGAAGCGACATCTGCCTTTGAAAATGCGGTGGCTGTTTACAAAAAATGGAATCCGGAAAATGGCTATTATGGCATTGGAAATCTTTCGGCTTCATCTTTGTTTGAAGAGCTGGAAACTGACCGGGTCAGTTATTATTTTGATTACCACAATGAGGGCTTAGTTCGTTATGGTGGATCGAACCGGTATGAAACCGTTTCGTCAGCTGTTACGGGAAGTGCAACAGAAGGCACATCAGAGGTTAATTTCGCAGCACCGGCTATAGAACAAAAGAGCGGAAAGGCTCCCAATAAAGTCGAAGATACATCATCAATTACGGTTTATAAAGATCGGGTCTATGCGCCTCATCAGGGGAAGGGCACGGAAATGAGTGCACAGGGCTCTTCCGACACAGCTGGTGGTACCATTGTGGTAGCTCTGGCCACAAATTTTCCGGATGCTCTCTCAGCCACATCTCTTGGTTACGAAATCCTTCTGACCAGAACCGATTCACTGCCGGATTCGGTGCGGGAGGAAATTTTGCGTATTATGCCGGAACGCATTATCGTGGTGGGAGCTGATAAAGTAGTTTCACAAAGTGTATTTAAGGAACTTGAAGATATCGCTCAAAGCGTTACGGCAAGTGAACTTAAGACCCTGACCGGGTGCAATGATCTGTCTTCTTCGGCAAAACTTGTTTATAATCCAACAGTGGTTCGCTGGTATGGCAATAATCGTCAGTTAACAGCTTTGGAGATTATGAAGCAGTCCGGTTTCAACAGTTCCACCAACACGATCATTGTGGCTACCGGAAATGATTTTGCAGATGCCCTTTCCATTGCTCCCTATGCAGCAAAGACCCATAGTCCGATTCTTCTTTGTTCTAAGGGTGAACTGAATGAAGATGCCTATGACGCTATAAAGAAACTTGGAAATAAGTGTACCCAAGTAATCATAGTGGGAGCATCCAATGTGGTTTCTTCCAATGTCATGACACGACTTTCGAAAATGGGTAAGAAAGTTATCCGGCTTTATGGCTATAACCGTTACGAAACATCGGCTAAGATCGTTGAATATGAGATAAAAGCTGATGTGGGCTTATCCATCAGTCATTTTTCAGTTGCTACAGGGAAAAATTTCCCGGATGCTCTTGTGGCGGGGCCTGTTACAGCTAATAATGGCAGCGTTCTTTTACTGACAAGTGAAAAAACAGCAAGCTGGAGCGACAATATTTCCATTCTGCATAAATACAGGAATGAAATTGCTTCGGATTATCGTTTCTATATTTATGGTTCGGAGGCGGCTGTCAGCCGGAAAGTTGAAAATATCATCCTGACAGCCATCGGATAAAAAATTGAATAGCTAAAATCTGGCAGTGCC
>CAVDGK010000241.1:0-3078 GCA_963607995.1 Oscillospiraceae bacterium
TAGCCGGGTTCGCAAAGTTTCTTCCAAGTCCGCCAAAGAGCTGTTTAACCAGAACGATGGCGATAAAGCTGCCAAGAGCTGCCTGCCAGAGCGGAATGGTAACCGGCAGGTTGAAAGCCAGAAGAAGGCCTGTAATGACAGCTGAAAAATCAGCAATGGTATTGGGGCGATGGGCAATCTTCTCAAAGAGATATTCAGATAAGATTGCTACTGCCACGCAAACTGCCGTAACCAGAAGGGCGCGTGCTCCAAAAATAACAATGGAAGCAATCAGCGACGGCATTAAGGCAATGCAGACATCCCGCATGATGACATTAGTCGTTGTCTTTGAGTGAATGTGCGGGGAGGGTGATACGATCAGATTCATTTCTTAGCTCCCTCCTTTTCTTTCTCAGCGGCCTTCTTAGCTGCTACCATGGGTTTCGCCAGACGGTTAGTCTGAATCAGCGGTCTGTGAGCCGGACAGATATAGCTGCAGCAGCCACATTCCATGCAAAGGTTGACCTTCAGAGCCTCCAGCTTATCAACATCTTTCAGTTCATAAGCAGCTTCGATCTCACAGGGTGAAAGTCTCAGCGGGCAATGTGCGATACAACGGCCGCAATGAATACAGGGTGTGGGATCCGGCGGTGTGGCATCCTTTTCAGCAAAGGCCAGGATGGCATTTGTATTCTTAAGGATCGGTGCTTCAAGAGACGGAACGGAAATACCCATCATAGGACCACCGTAAAGAACCTTCTTGGGTTCTGCCTTGAAGCCATCGCAGTAATTAAAGACATCAGCCATAGCTGTACCAATAGGTGCTACAACATTCTTTGGTGTCTTAACGGCACTGCCATCAACAGTGATGCATTTCTTAACAAGCGGAATACCATACTTAACATAACGGGCAATGGAAGCCAGCGTTGTACAGTTAATAACGATAGCGCCGACATCAAGAGGCAGCTTGCCTTCCGGAACGATCTCACCGATGGTGTTGTAGATAAGAACTTTCTCACCACCCTGCGGATACATGGAGGGGAGAGGTGCTACTTCCATACCTGTTTCAGAAGCTGTCAGTTCCTGGAAATTCTTGATACACTGAGGCTTGTTGTCTTCAATAGCAAAGATAATACGCTTTGCACTGATGTACTTCTGCAGCAGCTTGGCTCCATATAATACAAGCTTCGGATTATCAAGCATGGTACGGGTATCTGATGTAATAAAAGGCTCACATTCAGCACCGTTGACGATAACAGCCTTGATCTGATCAAGGTTCTTAACTGTCAGCTTAACGGATGTTGGGAAACCTGCACCACCCAGACCAACGATACCGCTGTCTGTCAGGGCCTGTAAAAATTCTGTTGTGTCGTGGATTTCCGGCGGTGTGAGTCCTTCAGCTCTTTCCATAAGACCATCAGATTCAATCGTGATAGCCGGAACACGGCGTCCGTTAGAAATGAGAATGTCATCTATTTTCTTGACTTTACCGGAAATAGATGCATGAACTGGTGAAGATACGAAACCGCCTGCTTCAGCGATGCGTTGTCCTACCTTAACGAGGTCACCAACTTTCACCAGCGGTTTAGCCGGTGCACCGATGTGCATAGACATCGGGATGGTAACAGTGGCCGGACAGGGCATAAACTCTGCAGCCTGGTTCGCCGTATTCTTCCAATGAGGCGTTTTAACGCCCCGAAGGGATTTTTTCATGGCGTGTTCTCCTGTTCTTTTTTTGCGCACAAGGGTTCTGGCCATGATTTTGGCGGGTGCCTCCCCCTTAATGCACTTTTACCAAAATAGTATATTCTATATAATACCTGTTATGTATACAATTACAAGCTTTTTTACGTCATGGTTCACAAAAAGTACAATTTTATAAGTGAAATTTTTAACAATTTTACCGAAAATTATAAATTCTTTATTACTCACATGGAAAAATCCCTGTTTTTCAAGCTTTTATGCGATTAATCATTTCTAACTATCAATAATGTAATTTTTGAATATTTCATGTTATCAATGTAAGTTTTCAGAATAAAGAGTTACTTTTATGTCAGATTCTATTTTTTGTAAGAATATGAACCTTCATAAAACATTTTCATCATGTGTAAACCATTTTCTCTGTAAAATAAAAAAAAGACGAACCCTTCTCAGAGTCCGCCTCTCATTTTTAGTTAGATTTTCAGGCTTTTCCGTTAGAACCAAAAAGGCTGATCTTTTCAGCTACGACTTCTTTCATGGCCTTAATCTCATAAGGAATAAGACCCATCATAGTCTTAGCTCCGGCAGCAATACCTTCCTCAACGCCTCTCTTTCCGGCTTTATCAATATCCGTAAAGATGTTAATCTTGGAGACGCCCAGCTTAACCGCTGTTCTAAAGTCATCATCCGCAAGACCGGATCCACCGTGAAGAACCAATGGCAGGTTTGTCTTTTCTGAAATAACCTTAATCCGGTCAAAATCCAGTTTTGGCGGGAAAGCATAATCACCATGGGCATTGCCTACAGCCACGGCCAGGGAATCAGCACCGGTCTTTTTCACATAATCAAGTGCCGTGTCCGGATCTGTAAAATAATCCTCCGGATTAGCCAATTTGCCGGATCCGGCATTATCACCCACATGACCAAGTTCTGCTTCTACCGTCACACCCATGACGTGGCAGATCTTAACCATTTCTGCAACCCGTTCAACATTCTCTTCATAACTTACCGTTGAGCAGTCATACATAATGGAAGTAAAGCCAAGTTTTAAGGCTTCCATACACCGCTCAAAAGTAAGACCATGATCATAATGAACGCAGACAGGAACCGTCGCTTTCTTTGCCATAGGAATCAGATAATCCGCCACAATATTAAGTTCCGTAGCAGGCAGCAGGATTTCTGCCGTTCCTACCATAACCGGTGCTCTCATCTCCTCTGCCGTTTCAATAATAGCCCGGGCCATTTCCACATTAACGGCATTAAAGAAACCAACGCCGTATTTTCCATTTTTTGCGGGAATGAGAATGTCGTTCATATTTACGAGCATGCTTTTTCCCATCCTTTCTCAATCTTTTCTTTTAATATATCAAGTGTTTTGATACCCGACAAGGCATCATA
>CAVDGK010000242.1:0-3078 GCA_963607995.1 Oscillospiraceae bacterium
CTTCAAGGGCATCAAGAAGGCTGTCATATACACCGACACATTGTTTTCGCTCTTCTTCTGACGGCTGGACATATTCCGGGATCATAATAGTGGCACAGCCTGCGGCTATCCCTGCTTTGACGCCATTAATGCCATCCTCAAAGACGTAGCAGTCCTTAGGATCTACACCGATTTCTTCGGCTGCCTTCAGGAAAATATCCGGCTCCGGTTTGCTCCTCTTCATATCCTGGCCGGATACAAGAGCATCGAAAATTCCTTCCAAATGGCACTTTTCAATGAAGGTATTGATCTTTTCATGGGCACTGCTGCTGGCCAAAGCCAGCTTACAGCCATTTTCTTTAAGGTATACCAGAATTTCCCGCATGCCCGGTCTTTCCGGAATATTCCTCTTCATCTCCTCTGACACCCATTCGTGAACATTATTCTTCATATGAGGAGCATCCATTCCCGGAAAAAATTCATTGATCACAGCCAGAGCACGTTCACCGCTGACCCCGGCGATCTCCTTCCAAAAATCCGGATTAAATGTAAAGCCTTCTGTCTCAACACCCATCTTCCAATATTTACGGTAGATTTTCTCCGTATCGATGAGTGTTCCATCCATATCAAATAAAGCACCTTTTTTCATCAGCTTAAATTCTCCCCTGTTTTCTCATTTATAACCGAATAGATGAATACCCTAATCAAAGCTTCGCAAAAAGGACCCCTTGCATATCTTGCAATCAGGATCCTTCTTTATTAACCATTTAAATTTTAGGATACAACCATAACGATGTCAAAATTTTTATTTAAATCTTTTTCATTACTCAATCACTATGGAATGTTCTTCCTTTTCCGTTACATAACCAACGATCGCCGCTGCCGGGATATTTTCTTTTAATTCTTCAAGACACTTCTCAGCCTCTTTTTCGGGAATAGCTGCAAGAAGACCGCCGCTGGTCTGGGGATCAAAGAAAATATCTTCTTTCCATCGTGGAAGTTCTCCCTGTACCTTATAATCATGTCCAACATAATCCCGGTTTCTATAGGCCCCCGCCGGAATAAAGCCCATGTCTGAAAGTTCTTCTGCCTCCGGGTGAAACGGAACATTTTTTGAATCAATGTGAATCGTCACACCGCTGCCATTAGCCATTTCGTAAGTATGCCCCATCAGGGCAAATCCCGTTACATCCGTACAGCTGTGAACCGGATATTTAACGATAATATCCCGTGCCGCCTTATTCAGGGTTGCCATCTGGGAGTAAATTCTCTTTTGAACATCTTCCGGCACAAGATCTGCCTTCACACCGGTCGTTAAAATGCCGATTCCCAAAGGCTTTGTCAGAATCAGTACATCCCCAGGCTTTGCACCGCTGTTTGTCAGCACTTTTTGGGGATGGACAAAGCCGGAAACCGCCAGGCCGTAAATAGGGTCAGATCCATGAATCGTGTGACCCCCGGTAATGATAACACCGGCTTCATAAGCTTTGTCATAGCCGCCTTTTAAGATAGCACGAATGGTTTCCTCATCCATTTCTTCGGCGAGACACATAATATTAAGGGCCAGCTTTGGCTCACCGCCCATGGCATACACATCGCTGATTGCATTAGCCGCTGCAATCTGACCATACATATAAGGATCATCTACAATAGGCGGAAAGAAATCCGTGGTCTGCACAAGGGCCCTCTCCTCATCCAGAACGTAAACGCTGGCATCATCACTTTTATCAAATCCTACAATAAGATTGGGATCCGTCCGTGTTTTAAAATCATCCAGCAAATGAACCAGTGTTCCGGCTCCCACTTTGGCTCCGCATCCGGCGCATTTAGCTAATCGTGTTAATCGCGCTTCTGTCTCCATAATTATCCCTTTCGGTCTTTCTATTTCCTGTAAAAGCCTGGCTGAATCATCAGTTAAGCTTGTACCCGGCTCCTAATCCAAGAGTCATTCATTCCCATAATTGGTCTTTATATCTTCTTTAAGGCCGGATTTTCTATATTCCATCCGCCTTATAGCAAATCCCATACTGATTTTCTTTGACTTCCGCAATCTGTTCAACTTCTTCCGGCACTTCATTCACCGGACAAAAAGAAGGACCCTCGTATTTAACGCAGGTCCCGCAGCTGCTGCTTAAAGAACGGGGGACCGGCATAAGCTTTGCCGGCCACCCCTTCTGATCGCAGTATTTTTTAAATTTCATGGCACCAAAGTGCGAAAAAAATGTTGCAATATAGGTCATAGAGCCCTCTTTGTCACGGATATTCTCAATCCTCTCCGCTACTTGCTCATATAAAATACTTTTATGCCATTTATGATACGCTCCGCTGATAGGCTCGTCAACGAACCATCGCCATCAGAGCACAGAGAAAAGCACTTATTTTGTAATGGATAAAGTATATTCGCCATCAGCTTCCGTTACGCTGACTTTGTATCCCTGATGCTCAGCATAACGTGTCACATTCTCTTTAGAAGTAGGATTATCCACCAGAACCTCATAAGCATTTTCATTGCTGGCCATTGCATTTTTTGTCATGATGACCGGTTCCGGACAGGAAAGTCCTCTGGCATCCACTGTATTCATAATATTATCCTCCAAAAATCTTCACTATAATATCAGGCTTTCTTCTTATTAAATGTATTTGCACAGGCAATTACAGCTACCACTACAAGACCGATAATAACAGCAATCTTGCCATTTGTTGTCGGGCCTTCGCCGCTGGATGCCAGCCCAAAGTTATGAGCAAAAGCACAGCCGATCAGAATGCCAAGGAAAGTAATGGCACTGTCGGAGTTGCCTTCACCAGTCATAACCAGCTGACGCAGCGGACAGCCGCCAAGAAGAATGCAGGCAAAACCTACCAGGAGCATGCCAAGGCAGTTCCAAAGACCATCTGTATGGGCAATGGCCTGACCGGCAAATCCAAGATTAAAATAAGTACCTTCTGTTGCTGCATTGAGAATCAGATTTGATACCAGACAGCCCGCAAATACAGCAATGAAGCCTGAAATCAGACGGAAATCCTTGAAAAGAACCACATCACGGAGACCACCGGCCATGCAAAGACGTGTTTTCTGAGCCAGACCGCCTACGATAAGAC
>CAVDGK010000243.1:0-3077 GCA_963607995.1 Oscillospiraceae bacterium
TCCTATGCCCTTACTGACGGACTGGGAACCGATATCACATCCCTGTATCTTCAGTATATCAATCCGGTAAAGCTTCTTATGCTTGTTTTCCCCACCGATATGCTGCCTCAGGCCATCATGCTTTCAACCTTTATTCAGATCAATCTTCTGTCCCTTTTCGGTTATTTCTTCTTCCGTTCCCTTCTTGGTACATCAAAAGAAGAAAATAACAGAACCTTCTATGCACCGGTCATGGCAGCTTTAGCCTGGAGCTTCACAGCCTATGTGGTTTTGTGGGGACAGAACTACTCCTTCCTTACCTGCATCCTGATGTTTACCATGCTGATGGCATTCATTCAGTTCTATTTAAAAGACAGCAAAAAAAGCCATTACCTGTGGTTCATTCCCATGGTAGGCCTCTTCCTGATCTCAAATTATTATTTTCTCTTTATGAGTGCGGAATTTGCTGTAGTCTATGTCATTTTCTGGGGAATCTTTACCCGACCCGGTGTCAGAAAATTCTTCAAAAAAGTCCTGGAACTTGCTGGCATGGCTCTCCTTGGCGCCATCATGGGATTTATTTCCCTTCTGCCTATTATCAATAATTTCCTTTCCAGCAACCGTGTATCCCGTCTGGCTGAAAACAGTGCCTCTTCCACAGGCACCACCTCTGTCATTTACAACAAGAGTATCCTGCTTACCTTCCTCGGCCGTCTTTTCTCTGCCAATACATTTGGACCCGGTTCCGGTTATACAGGTTCAGAAAATTATTATGAAGCCGCTATTCTTTCCGTTTCGGCTCTTATATTCTTCGCCCTTATCTATCTTATTCTCAAGAAAAAGCACCGGCTGAAGGTTCTTTTCGTCCTGCTTCTTTCCATTATCATGCTTTCTCTCCCCAAGGTTTCCTCTATTGTTAACCTGGATGCGTCAGTCCAGAGATGGACTTTCATGCTGTGTTTTGCAGAATGCATTGCCATTGGCTTCTTTATCAAAGAACTGCTGACGGATACGGATTCAAAAATCCTTTTCCGGACCCTTGTGGTAACGCCCCTTTTAGTTATTCTTTGTCTTGGCCTTGTATGGATTGGAAAAATACAGGGACTTTACAGCATCAGTAAAAAGCCTGTGATCTTCTTCTGTGGTTTCTGCGTGCTGTATGAAATTCTTCTTTTTATCTATTATCTGGCTCTGAAGAAAAAGGAAGCGCCAAAGCTTATTTCTTCTTTCCGGGGCAAGACCTTCCGTCTGTCCTTTATTTTCATTCTGGCTCTTGAGCTTGTAGTGATGAATTATATGTCCATTAACGACCGAACATCTCTTTCAAAAAGCTCTTTCTACAGCTCCTACTATAATGACGGCAGTGAGCGGACAGCTGAACTTATCCGTACAATGGATACAGACCTCTACCGGATGTATAATGACCGCCAGACAGATCCAAATCTGTACGGTGTGACTGCAACAGCGGATAAGATGTTTGCTAATGAAGGCATGGTTAACAACTATAATGGTCTTAGCGTCTACACCAGTACCCTTTCATCTTCCCTTACAGGTTATGCTGCCGCCTATCTCAGCGGACAGGGAAGCAGCAATTTCTTCATTGTGGATGAAAGCGATTACTACATCTTTACCCTGCTTGGTGGGCGTTACGTCTTCGGCACGACATATAATCTGCCTCTTAAAACTCAGGATTCAGATCTTTTTGAACAGGATGCCTGCATTGATGACCAGCAGATCTACAAAAATAAAAATGCCTTGCCTTTCGGTTACCTCTATTCATCCCAAATTGATGTGAATGAATACAAAAATCTCAATGCTCTTGAAAGAATGCGGCTGTCAACACAGGGCTTCTACTATACCAACGACCTCACCCAGGCTGAAAATGGAAACAGTGACGCTATCGTTTCTTCAAAAGATATGGCCTTTTCTTCTGTTTCTTATGATGAGACTTCTTCCACTCTCTATCAGATTACAGATCTCATCGAGTCTTCCAATGACTGTGAAGTCAGCATGGACGGATCAAATATCACCATTACTCCTACCGGAGCGGATCCCTATATCGTTTTAAAAACACCCCTGTGTCAGGATGGGGAAACCCTTATCCTGGATCTCAGTGTTGCCGGCAATGCATCCTGTGCCATTCAGCTTTTCTCAGCCACCACGGATTATCCTTCCTTCTCTTCCGATCTTTGTCAGGACTATACCTTTACGTCTGACAAATCGGAACTGGTTATGACCATGGCGGAAAATCTGACACAGCTTCGCATTGACACCATGCCCGGGGAAGTGGTTACCTTCGATGTGGCAACCTTAAGTACAATTAATACAGCCCATGATTTTTCTAACCTGGCCCATTCAGATGTTACAAATATTTCATGGGAAAGCAAAGGAACCCAGGCCACTTACAGTGCTTCGGTGAAGACTGACAAAACCAGCATGCTCTGTGTGCCCCTTACTTACAGTTCCAACTGGACAGCTTATGTGGATGGTGAAAAAGCCGAAGTCCGGAATATCAATGGCGGCCTCATGGGGGTATCGGTTTCAGAAGGCAGTCATGATGTAAAACTTGTCTATTCCGTACCTCACTTTAAAATGGCTCTTATGATAAGTCTTGGAGGCTGTCTTGTCTTTATCATTATCCTGATTTTAAGCATACGCAAAGACAGGAAGACAAAGTAGATTGATTTTCAACAGGCGAGATGTTCGCTATAAACAAAGAGTTTCGCTTGCGAAACTCTCGCAACCAGCGCGGTCGCTTGCGACATATTTCATCTTCGCGCGAGTGCGCATCCTCGCGGAGCGTTTTATCGTATAGAGGCGAAGTTTCCTATACGATAAAAAAAGGTTCAGATGCCATCCGGCATCTGAACCTTTTTTACTTTATCTTTTATTTCAGCGGCAATTCCATCCAGCCGCAGCGTCCGTACTCTGCATTATCAATGAGAATGCCGGCTCTTAATATAGGCTGATCCGTCTTAATAGAAATCGTAAATCCACAAAATTCAAGATTTTTCTTGAAACGGTAAGCCTTCGCCACATCCTGACGGTTCTGTTCCGCCAGAAGAGCTGCCTGCCATTCCCCTTCCTTTGTATAATAG
>CAVDGK010000244.1:0-3053 GCA_963607995.1 Oscillospiraceae bacterium
TTCTAACCTTGGAGTGGTAGAGCTGACCATCGCCCTGCACCGAGTTATGGATTTTCCAGAAGATAAACTGATCTGGGATGTAGGACATCAGGCTTACACCCACAAGATCCTGACTGGGAGAAAAAATGATTTTGACCAACTGAGACAGTTTGACGGACTAAGTGGCTTTCCAAAGAGAGAAGAAAGTTCCTGCGATTCTTTTGATACAGGTCACAGCACCACATCCATATCCGCCGGTGTTGGTTATGTGCAGGCAAGAGATATTCTCAATCAGCATTATCGGGTGGTTTCAGTCATTGGCGACGGGTCTCTTACAGGGGGCATGGCTTATGAAGCTTTGAATAATGCTGCTTCCCTAAAAACCAATTTTGTTACAGTTTTAAATGATAATCACATGTCCATATCGAAAAATGTAGGGGGAATGGCAGCTTATTTAGGCAAGATCAGAACGGCTGGCGTTTATACAAATATGAAAATGGGGGTTACCAGCACCCTGCATCACGTGCCTTATATCGGTGAGGCGATGATCGATGGTTTGCGCAGAACTAAAAGCAGTATTAAACAGCTGGTTATTCCGGGAATGTTTTTCGAAAATCTTGGCATCACCTATCTGGGACCTGTTAACGGACATGATATTCCAAGACTTGAAAAAGTGTTGCGAGAAGCCTTCCGGGTGGAAGGTCCTGTCATTGTTCATGTTACAACGAAAAAAGGAAAAGGTTATGAACCGGCAGAGCGGCATCCGGATCAGTTTCACGGCATAGCTCCCTTTGATAAGGAAACAGGCAGACCACTTAAGGATAAGAAAAGGCCGGATTACGTAGATGTGTTTTCAGATGTTCTTTGCCAGTGTGCCTCTAAGGATAAAAAAATTGCTGCTATTACAGCTGCGATGCCTGAAGGAACGGGACTTAAGAAATTTTCAGTTCTTTATCCGGAACGCTATTTTGATGTTGGCATAGCGGAAGAACACGCTGTGACTTTTGCCGCAGGCCTGGCAGCTGGTGGATTGACACCTGTAGTTGCTATTTATTCATCTTTTATGCAGAGAGCGTTTGACCAGATGTTGATGGATGTATGCATGCAGAATCTTCATGTGGTTTTTGTTCTTAGGGGTGGTCTGTCCGGCAATGACGGGGAGACACATCAGGGATGTTTTGATATTTCGTATTTGTCCCTTATGCCTAATATGACAATCTTGGCTCCTATGGATGAAAAAGAGACAGCTAAGATGCTCCAATATGCCTTAGAAGCCAGTGGTCCGGTGGCAATCCGCATTCCTAAGGGCGAAGCTTGGGAGGGTATTGAAAGACCGAATCAGCCCATTGAGAACGGAAAGGGTCAGATCCTTATGAGGGGAGAGAAAACGGCTTTCCTTGCCATCGGAAGTATGGTTAAGACTGCAGTTGATGCAGCCAATATTCTCAAGGAAAAAGGTATAAATGTAACTGTTGCGGATATGCGTTTTGCCAAACCTCTTGACGAGAATATGCTTAAGGGGCTTCTTAAAAATCATGATCATTTTATTACCATTGAGGAAAATGTGGCTAACGGTGGTTTCGGTGAGCAGGCAGCTAAAATCCTTGCCATCAACAATCCTAATGTGACCATTGAAAATGTGTCCATCCCGGATCGATTCATTCCCCAGGGAAATAATAACGAACTTTATAAACTCCTAAAAATGGATAGTTTAAGTATTGCAGAAAGGGTTATCCATGAAAGATTGGATAAAAAATAATAGATTAAAACTGACAGCGGCGCTTTGTATGGCCGCTGTTGTTGTCTTTGGCAATTTAGCTGTGGCAGAGGCTGACACAGCCTCATCTTCTGAAGAAACTTATGGAATGGGGTTGCTGACAGAAGAGCTGCCGGAAGATTATGATGAAGAGGTGAGTGATACCGATGATTATTCGGCCGATGAAAATACAAATGGAGCATCGCTGCTTCCTACAGCTTATCTCAGCACAGACCTTAATATGTCGAGGCTTTTTCCAGAAATCACGGATACATTTACGATATCAGAGAAGAGTCGTATAACGGCAGTGAAGAATCAGGGCACCTATAATCTTTGTTATGTTTTTGCTGGAATCGGTGCCATGGAATCCTCGGTTCTGTCGAAATATGATGCTACGGCAGAGGATTTAAATCTTTCGGAATTACAGACAGCTTATTACAATCTTCATCGTGATGAAAAGAGCAATCCTAAAGGAACAGAGGGGGATACAGTTGATTCCGGTGATGCCTCGAAAAATGAAAATTGGTGGAGTTTAGGCGGAAATGATACCTATCTGGCCCTGTCTCTTATGCGTTGGGTTGGGGCGACGGATGAGGAGACAGCTCCTTATACAGATCTTCTTAGTGGAAGCTTAAGTGATCAGCTTCTTAATGGTGAACTATCAACATCCCAAAATCGCTATGTTTTAAGAAACTGGGAATATGTAGCCGGAAGCAATACTAAGGCAATTAAGCAAAAAATTCTTGAATACGGTTCTGGCGTCTGCTGGGTTTATTATGACCAGACAAACAAGGCTAATTATGATACTGAGCATGATGCTATGTATAATGCCGATGCATCGGTTTCAAATCAAAGTAATCATGAAGGTCTTATTGTTGGATGGGATGATAATTATCCAAAGGAAAACTTTAGAAGTGATAAAAGTCAGCCTAAAAATGACGGTGCCTTTCTTGTAAGGAATAGTTGGGGTGATTCTGCTAATAGAAGTGGGTACTACTGGCTTTCCTACGAAGATTTCTTTCTTCAGCATTATAAGAACAATGGGAATACGTACAACAATAATGTCTATTTCTATGACATGATTTCCGTTGACGAAGCCGAGACTATTAATCACCAGTATGATGGCGGTATGTGGAATGGCTATGTAAGCAACTACAATTATACGGCAGACCATTCGCAATTGACGACAGAATCGGTCAAAACAAATTTTGCAGCGGGAGAAACGGCTTCTATGGCAAATGTTTTTACGGCGGATGTTTCGGAAGAGTTGAAGTCCGTGGCTGTTTATACCATGAATGCCGGCCTTAAGTGTCATATC
>CAVDGK010000245.1:0-3035 GCA_963607995.1 Oscillospiraceae bacterium
TTGGTGGTGGCTGTGCGGAAAATGATGTCATTATGAAAGCGCGGCTTATGCTTCAGGAAGATGAGGTGGATACGGAAACCGTTATGGTGGATATGACGGGAAAAGAAGCAGAAGATGATGGTATGGTCTGTGGAGGCCGTATCAAAGTTTATATGGAAAAAATAAAAGGTTAATGTAAAAAAAGCTTATCCGGAATTAAAGCCGGATAAGCTTTTTTACTTTTAAAATTAAGCCATGCAGACTGCAAAATGCAGATATCCTTTTTTAGAGTAGCTATCCATAATCATGTTCATTTTATCGGCCGTTTCGTTATAAAAGTCCACGACAGATGAGAAATTCTCCCGACGTAGTTTTTCGATTTTTTCCGGAGAGGCTGAGACAGCTTCAACGCGTTTATCCTCCGGCAGAATCATGTCAGGTGTCACCTGGGCTTTAAGGTCATTTAAGGCCGGATTGTCATAGTCATCTTTAATCATGGCAGCGGTGATCTTGAGATCCCGGCAGACGCGGCGGGCTGCAGCAAAACTTAAAATATTGATCTCATCATGTGCCACAAAATCCTTTTTTAAACGCTGTGAGATAAAAGGCAAAATAAGAGCTTCCGCAGCCTTAGCATCAAGACAAAGCTCATGGGTAAACTGCCAGTCGGCATCGGCATTTAGAATGGCCTTTGTAACCGGTGCAATGCGGAATGATAAATCTTCTGAATATCCAATCTGAATGGGTATGCGATAGGAAGAAGCCATTTTTAATCCTTCTTTCTTTTAAATTAGGTAATTATGTGCCTAAAAGGCCAAAAAATATTCTAACATAATTTACTGAAAGAGGGTGGAAGAAATTAGATTTGACGGAAATAATGTAAAATCTGTATATATATTTGTATAATCTGTGTAAAGAGATTTTACTTTTCAACTATTATGCCATGCTCTATAATAAACGTGTCTGGCTCAAAAAGGCATAAAAATGAGCAAAAAACAGGAGAGAACATAATGGATATCTTTAATATCTTCTCATTGCTGGGAGGACTGGCATTCTTCCTATTCGGTATGGATATTTTATCCAGCAATCTTCAGAAAATGGCAGGCGGAAAGCTGGAAAAAATGCTTCAGCGTCTGACAGACAACAAATTTTTAGGACTGATCTTCGGCTTAGTGATCACAGTGGCCATTCAGTCCTCATCGGCTATGACCGTTATGCTGGTAGGCTTTGTCAATTCAGGACTAATGAAAGTTTCCCAGACCATATCGGTTATCATGGGATCAGATATAGGAACGACTTTGACAGCCTGGATCCTTTCTCTGACAGGTGTGGAATCTTCCAATGTCTTTGTTAAGCTCTTAAATCCGAAATACTTTTCGCCCATTCTGGCTCTTATTGGCATCCTTCTTTACATGGTATCAAAGAGTGCCAAAAAGAAAAATATCGGTGCCATGCTTCTTGGATTCACAATTCTGATGACCGGCATGACGGCTATGAGCGATGCTATGAGTCCACTTAAGGATATGCCGGAATTCCAGAATTTCCTTGTGGCCTTCTCTAATCCACTTTTAGGCGTTCTTATCGGTACGGTAGTTACTGGTATTGTCCAAAGTTCGGCTGCGACAGTGGGTATTTTGCAGGCTCTTTCCCTTACGGGATCCATTACCAATGGTATGGCTATTCCTATTATCATGGGTGAAAATATTGGTACCTGTATGACAGCTATCTTGTCAGCTTTTGGTGTTAACCGGAAGGCAAAGCGAGTTGCAGTTATCCATGTTTCTATTAAGATCATTGGTACGGCCATTGTTCTTGTGGCTTATTATGTGGTGACAGCTTTCTTTACAATTCCTTTCTTTAGTGAGGCAACCTCTCCGGTGCTGATCGCTGTTATCCATACGGTGTTCAACCTTACTATCGTTGCGATTACCTTCCCGTTCCAGAAGCAGCTTGAAAAACTGGCCAATATTATTATCAAGGATAATGAAGAAGAGCAGGAAATGCTTTTGGATGAGCGTCTTCTTGTGACTCCGGAGGTGGCTCTTGCTGAGTGCAATCAGGCTATGATGAAAATGACGGAGCTGACAGAAAAGGGTCTGGATACCTCTCTGGATCTTTATTATCATTTTGATCCCAGCGATCTGGAATTTATGAATCAGAATGAAAATCGCATCGATTCCTATGAAGATCAGATTGGCACCTATCTGATGAAGCTTAATGCCGAAGGCGGTCTGTCGGCTGCGAGTACTTTAAAGGCATCCAAGATCCTTCATGGTATTAATGAATTTGAACGTCTGGCTGATCATGCCCTGTCTCTGGCTGAATCTTCCAAAGAACTTTATGATAATAAGATCAGCTTTTCGGAAGAGGCACGAATGGAACTGGATAATCTTATGGATGCCGTTCGTGAGATTTACAATTTTGCCATTGAATGTTATCGGGAAGATAATATCGATAAGGCCAATCACTGCGCACCACTCCAGAGCATCATTGCTTCTTTATGTGCAGATTATAAAGAAAATCACATCAGCCGTATGCAGAAAGAAATCTGCAAAACCGAACAGGGCTTCATTTTCAATGATATTCTGAATGATATCGACCGCATTGCAGATCACAGCGTTAATATTGCAGCGTCAATTCAGAGAAATGTTATCCCCAAGGGCAAGCAGACTCCGGGTTATATGCATGATATTAAAGCCCATACAACGGAAGAATACCGGTCACTTTACGAAAAATATTATAAAAAATATGTTGTTAATAAACTGCCGGATATAACTGCTCAGGGCTAAAAGTAAACCACCTGTCAGATTAAGATACAATCTGACGGGTAGGATCTGATTTTTGAAAAAGTGAAATGATAAAACAAAAAAACGACCGCAAGGTCGTTTTTTTATATAAGGGAAGGAGTTTCCGTTTTTCAACGGTTATGAAAAGAAAAGTGTTAATGGTTTATTTAACTTATGCTATGAAGTATAGGCAGGAAATGTGATGGGAGTTTGTTTCCAAGGTAAAAGAACCATGAATAATAAAAGAACAAAATATGAACAGCTCAGACG
>CAVDGK010000246.1:0-3030 GCA_963607995.1 Oscillospiraceae bacterium
CTGCTGGGCACCGCAATTTTTCATCTTTACCAGAGCTTCCATCAGATCATGGTTTGCTTCTTTAAGCTGTCTGCGGGTAAGCTCGTGAGCAACAGCCTGAGCACCTGGTTCTGATTCTTGCCAATAGTGATCAGAGTATCGGATAAAATGGGTGGCCGGAGAGTAGCGAAGCTCATTTGAGAAGTATTTTGCTAATACCTCAGCCTGGCCAACATCGGAGTAATCCCCTGGTTTATAGCAGGAAGGATCATTATAGACCTCCGGTGCGATATAGCCATCCTGACTGGCAAGTCTTGCATAAAACCTCTGAGCACTGCGCCAGATGGTAGAAAGTTCAGATGCATCCAGCGGTGGATCACATTTATCCGCTTCTTCCAGAAATGCCTGATAGGCAGTGTCGCAGTCTCCATATTTCTTCAGCACACGTCCGGCAAAGCGAGAAAGTGTAGCATTGCGGCTACCTTCTGGAATGGGTGCGCCGTTATATTGTCCTTCCGGCATATCCTCATCAAAAATATCTTCATTCAGAAATTCTGTCAGATTCATGTGGCCCGGATAGATGGCCACATCTGCTGCAGAGGTCCCGAAGAAAAATCTGGCTGCATCCAGTGCCTGGGTATCAAAATATGGGAAGATGGAATTGACTAGCTTTTTCATATCGCTATAAAGGGCAGCATCGGTAATGCGATCAATAGGAAAGAGTACATGAAACTTAGGCCTTGCTGCCTTGCCATTTTTCATCTTATTGTGGGAGCGACTGTAATGGACTGCAAAGCTGACACCCGGAAAGGCCTGCATGATATCCGCCGGTGTGATCCAGTCCTTCGGATCCTCAGAGTGATCATTGTCGCAATCTACCGGAAGGCAGTCGCTGCCGATAAAGTTGTCGTTGTTACGGTAGTTGTTTTGATATTCCGCACATACGTAGTCATGGCAGATGGCAGCTTTCAGGCTATCTTCATCTAGGATGACATGCTTATGTGGGTAGGAGCAGTTGCCGGGATTGCCGGTCACGTCGGAGCTGTAAATGGTAAACATCAGTCACGCACCTCCTGGAATTTTTTTATTTCGTACATGGTTAAACCTCCTGAAAATCTGTTGTGAAATAACGCAGCTTGTAATTCTTGCGTTTGGCTCTCCGAATCTCTGCATCCATACCGGGTGAGATCTTGTCTCCAAACACCCAGATTTCCGCACACTTGCTCATCAGGACATTGCCAAAGAAAAGACCAAGCTCACGTTCTCTCTGGTTTGCATCATTTAAAAACTGTGGAAATAAAAGATGCGGTGCGATGGGAATATATCCGGCATCCACAGCAAAGCGGCTGTATCGTCTGGCGGCAGCAGTGTTTGCTTCAATATTTCCTGCATAGGGTGAGCAGATATAGACCAGAGGCATGAAGGGAAAGCTTCTGCGTTCTGCCTTTACTACCTCTGTCAGAGCAGCATGAGCTGTTGGATCCAGGTAGCCTTCGTCGTTGTATTTACTGATACTCATAGAATGAATCCTCCTTTCTGCGGCAGTCATTTTTGCCACGAATCGGGCGGATAAAAGTAAATCGAGCATCCGCCTCTACTTTCCACTGGAGGTGAATGCCCGATTTGTACGGAGAAATTTAATCTTTTTTATAAAATGGAGTGACATAGCCATCGGCACGTAGCAAAAGTCCCTTAGCCCAAGGCGGTGTCCGGCCCATCTGTTCACAAACAGCCTCTAGAGACATACGAGGATCGGCTTCAATTACAAGCTCATCATGGATATGCATGACGATGGAGCAGTTTCGTAGTGTTTTCGTGGCATAGAGCAGAATATCTCTGGCGGTGGCCTGAACAATATTTTCGACGAATTTGGGACCGTAGGATTCTAAGCGTTCCCACTTCTTAGTAGAGCCGATCCCTTCGTAAGTAATGCAGCTGCCTCCGAATTTGTTCGTTCCGATCCTAGGCTTTACATAGGCCAGCTTCCTTCCGGAAGGCAGTGTGATAAAGAGCATGCCGCTGCGACAGGAGAAGATGAGGCCATAGCTTTCTGTAGTATGTTTATATTTCACAGCTTCCATAACAGCCCGGTCTACATCCCACCAGAATTTCACGATGTTAGGATTTGATTGACGCCAAGCATCTACAAGGCCAGGAAGCTCATCTTCAGACAGTCCCATATCAAGGGCTCCCATTGCTTTTAGGGCACCGACAGATCCTCCATATCCCAGAGCCAGTTCTGCAATCTTACCTTTCTGACGAAGATGGCCATTGATGCCATGCTTTTCAACAGGAACCTTAAACATCTGAGAAGCAGAGGCACAATAGATATCGCCACCCTTAGCAAAGACCTTTTGTCTCCAGGACTCCCCCGCAAACCAGGCGATGACACGAGCCTCAATAGCAGAAAAGTCAGCTACCAGGAAATGTGTACCTTCTCTTGGAATAAAAGCAGTACGGATTAGTTGGGATAAGGTATCTGGCACATCTTCATAGAGGAGGGATACAGCATCGAAGTCCCCTGATCGGACCAGAGCACGAGCATTTGCTAAGTCTGGCAGATGATTTTGTGGTAAATTCTGCAGCTGAATATGTCTCCCAGAAAAGCGGCCGGTACGGTTGGCACCATAGAACTGAAACATTCCACGAGCCCGGCCATCAGCACAGACCGTTGTCTCCATTGCCTGATATTTACGGACGGAGGATTTGGCAAGCTGCTGCCGGAGGGAGAGAACATGAGTAAGCTCTGGTGGGGCTGTTTTCATAAGTTCAGCGACAGCTTTTTTATCCAGGCTATCGGTAGCAAGGCCATGTTCAGAGAGCCAGGTCTTCATCTGTGCTACAGAGTTTGGATTGTCTAGGTTGGTAAGCTCCTTCATAGCAGAGGTGAGTTCTTCCCGGGAGCGGGTATCCATACGGATCGCCTGTTGCACCAGTTCCCTATCCAGGAGCACGCCTCGATCATTGATTTCCTGATCCAGGTGATATTCATCCCAGACGGATTCTGGTACTGGGAATTTGCGAAGCTTATGCTGGATGCCCATTTCAGTT
>CAVDGK010000247.1:0-3023 GCA_963607995.1 Oscillospiraceae bacterium
GACCATACCACCGCCAAGGTAAGCCACATTTTTCTTGTCAAAGCTGGAGGCATAGGTGGGATCAAAAGCGGAGCTGACATCGGAAGAGAGCATGTAGGAGTTGGAAAGAGCACGACGAAGATGAAGCGGACTTTCGTCTCCTGTTAAAGCCATAACTTCGGCTACGGCATTTTCAAAGAAATGGGAACGCATGCCAGTGGCACCTACGGAACCGATTTCTTCTTTGTCTACCAGGATGCAGCAGGCTGTTCGCTTTGGATTTTCCACACTAAGCATGGCCCGATAAGAGGGATAAGCACAAACCCGGTCGTCATGACCATAGCCCAGGATCATGCTACGGTCAAAGCCTGCATCCCGTGCCGGACCTGCGGGAACAACTTCCAGTTCGGCAGAAAGGAAATCATTTTCTTCGAAATCATATTTTTCTTTGAGAATGTCGAGAATGTAAGCTTTGACGGCCTCCTTAACCGGTGACTCTTCCTTCTTCTTTCCATGATAAACAAGGGGCTGATTACCAACGATGACATCAAGAGCTTCACCTTCGATGACATGGGAAGCTTTCTTTTCCATCTGTTCCTGTGCCAGGTGAATAAGCAGATCGGAAATAAAGAAAACAGGCTCATCTTTGTCTTCACCTACACTCAGTTCGATGGTAGTGCCATCTTTCTTTACGACGACACCATGTATAGCAAGGGGAATGGTAACCCATTGATATTTCTTGACACCGCCGTAATAATGGGTATCCATCAGGGCGAAACCACCATCCTCATAAAGGGGATCCTGCTTGATATCAAGACGGGGAGAGTCGATGTGGGCACCCAGGATATTCATACCCTTTTCCATTGGCTCTTTACCAATTTGGAACATAACAAGGGATTTATTCATGTGAACGGCATAGACTTTATCGCCGGGTTTAAGTGTCACATTATTTTTAATGGCATCACCCAGTTCCATGTAGCCTTCTTTGGAAATGGAATTAACGATGGCATCTACACATTCCCGCTCTGTCTTGCAGCGGCTGATGAAATCTTTGTAGTCCTCGGCAAAGTCAAAAGCGGCTTTGACGTCTTTTTGTTTATAACGTGTCCATGTATTTTCTTTTTCCATAGGAAATCTCCTTTTTAGAATATTTTTGCAATTTCATTTTAATGAGGGGGCGTTAATCTGTCAATTTGACATTCCTTTTTGGGCAACCTTATGGTATAGTTTGAGATGTTCGCAAAAGTGAATGAGGAGCAGTTTTTTGAGAAGCTGAGTTGAATGCAAATGCTTTCAGGCAAGAAGACTGCTTGAGAAATATTATAATGAAAGCGGTATCGAAAGATACTGTATGAGGTGAAGATTATGTACTGTGTATGTTTAGACCTGGAAGGTGTCCTGGTTCCGGAAATCTGGATCGCATTTGCTGAGGCAAGCGGTATTCCTGAATTAAAGAGAACAACCAGAGACGAACCGGATTATACAAAGCTGATGAATTACAGAATCGGCATTCTGAAAGAGCATGGCCTGGGCCTTAAAGAAATCCAGGAGACCATCGCCAAGATCGATCCCCTGCCGGGCGCTAAGGAATTTATGGATGAACTGCGTTCCCTGACACAGGTTATCATTTTAAGCGATACCTTTACACAGTTCGCTTCTCCCCTTATGAAGAAGCTTGACTGGCCAACTATTTTCTGCAACACTCTGGAAGTTGCACCGGATGGCGAGATTACAGGCTTCAAGTTAAGAATTGCCAATGGCAAGTATGAGACTGTTAAGGCTCTGCAGTCTGTTAATATCGACACCATTGCCAGCGGTGACAGCTACAATGACCTTGGCATGATTCAGGCCAGCAAAGCCGGATTCCTTTTCAGAACAACAGATAAGATCAAGTCTGACTTCCCGGATATCCCGGCATACGAAACTTATGATGATCTGCTGGCTGCCATTAAAGAAGCTATCAAAGATTAAAATTTAAGATGAAAAAACCGTCCGGTTTAAAGCCGGGCGGTTTTTTTAATATAAAGCGAAAAATATGATATAAAAAGCTAAAAATGTTGGATTGAGTAATCCACTCCATCTGAGTATTCTAAAGATACCCTATCTGATCTTTTCTCATCAAAAGAAGCGGCCGCTTATTTTTTCGAAAAGATAGAAACGTAAGATAAGCCTCCCTGAGCGGAGAGTACGGAACCTCTGCAAAAAGGAGAGGCTTAATAAGTATACCCAAAAAGGAGATAAGGATGCTTAAAAAAAGACATTTTATGAGAAAAATAAAAACGGCCGTTTTGCCGGCTGTTTCTGCCATCATGGTATTTTCCATGGCATCTGCTTCGGTTCATGCTGCCAATAAGACCGTGACATATACCAAGGCTACCATTGATGAATCAAAGACGGGTTCACTGACCATTCGAAAAGTCATCAGCAATAGCGGCTATTCTGAAGAAGGCACAGGCCTTGCAGATTATGAGCTGAAAACAGATCAGGATCCTTTATCTGGCGTTACATTTACCTATATTAAAATTGCAGACATTGATCAGGCTGTTTTAAAAGATACAGGAATTCTGAAATTCGAAAATATTTCTGCTGGCCTGACAGATCTTTCAACCTCACTTGGCGTTACTTTGTCCAAAACAAGTATAGGCGAAGAGAGCTGTGTTACCACAGATAACCTTGGAAATCTGGTGAAAGCAATCAATGAAAAAGCGGGGGACGGTGCATCGGATGCAGGAGCTGTTCAGCTTGAAAAATGGATTACAAAAAATGGAACATCCATGTCCGCAACGAATAAGGATGGTTATACCTCAGCAGATGGTCTGCCGCTTGGTATGTATCTGGTGGCGGAAAGTTCTGTGAAGGAAACCCAGGAAGCAGAGCCCACGGTCATTTCGTCAACTCTTCCTTTTCTTGTGATGCTGCCCATGACTAATGTGACGGAAATTGATGGTCAGGCAGCCGGAACTCTCTGGCAATATGACGTGACGGTCTATCCAAAAAATAATACAGCTTCGCTTTCAAAGTCCCTTCTTTCGGATGATGGAAAA
>CAVDGK010000248.1:0-3012 GCA_963607995.1 Oscillospiraceae bacterium
ATCTTCCAGTTATACAAGGCATAAAAAGCATAACTGAAAACCAAGAGAACCAGTGTCCTGTTTTCTCGGGGTGCCTTGTAATAAACCAAGAGTAAAATTGCCAAAAAAAGCAAAAATGCGGCAGAATTAAATGTCACTTATCTTATCCTCAAAATGGAAGCTCTTTTTTCCGGAAGCATAATCCCCAACAATATGTCCCTGACCTGTCAACTTATATTTATAGGTCATAAGACCTTCAAGTCCCACAGGTCCCCGGGCATGGATCTTGCTTGTGCTGATGCCCACCTCGGCACCAAAACCATAACGGAAGCCATCAGCAAAACGTGTAGAACAGTTGCGGTACACACCGGCAGAATCCACCATATTCATAAAGTAAGCTGCTGTTTCATCATTTACCGTCATAATGGCATCTGTATGATGGGAGCCAAATTGATTAATATGCTGAACGGCTTCTTCCACTCCATCAACAATCTTAACAGACATAACAAGTTCAAGATATTCCTTATGGAAATCACCATCTCCCATAACTTCACACTTAAGAATATCCGCTGCCTCTTTATTTCCCCGCAGCGAAATACCGGCCTCATCAGCCATGGCTTTCATTTTCGGAAGAAAATCTTTTGCAATTTTTCTGTCCACTAAAATGGTCTCCACGGCATTGCAGGCTGCCGTATACTGAGTCTTGGCATCTCGAATTACTCTAAGAGCCATGTCTTCATCGCAATCCTTATCCACATAAATATGGCATACCCCATCGGCATGTCCCATAACAGGAATCTTGGTATGATCCATAATATACCGGACAAAGGCATTCGACCCCCGTGGAATCAGAAGATCCACATCACCGTCACATTGAAGAAGTTCATCAATTTCATTGTGAAGTTCTGCCTGTACAAGGCAGCCTTCGGGAAGACCATTTTCCTCAGCCGTTTTTTTAATTATTTCAAATAATGTCCTGTTGGTTGCAGCTGTTTCTTTTCCGCCTTTTAAAATAGCGCAGTTGCCGCTCTTAAGACAAAGAGAAGCAATCTGAACCATAGCATCAGGACGGGCTTCAAATATAACGCCGATGACACCAATGGGACAGGAAATTCTCTTCAGTACAAGACCTTCATCCAGTTCCCGGAATATCTGTACTTTGCCAATGGGATCCGGAAGGGAAGCCAGGTCCTTAAGTCCCTGGGTAACAGATGCAAGTTTGTCTTCATTAAAGGTAAGACGCTTTATGACAGCGCCGCTGATACCGCTCTCTTTTGCCTTTTTCAGATCTTCTTTATTGGCCGCAAAGATTCTCTCTTTCTCAGCATTTAAAGCTTCTGCCATTTTAATAAGAGTGGTGTTTCTGAGCTCCGAAGAGGCAGCTGCCAGGGCCGGAGCGATCATTTTCATGCGATGTGCTTCTTCACGTATATTCATAATGCCCTCATATTCTATAAAAAAACTTGACGAATCAGCTTTTGGACTCCTGCACGGCAAGACACGCTCCCGCTCCGCTCGTCGAGCAGCTGACACTAAACTCACTCATCGTTTCACTCGAGTTCGTTAAATGCCGGCCTCCTCGAGGGTCTTCCTTAGCAGGGGTCCGACAGCATGATTCTGTATCAACTCAATTTATGCTATTCCAGTGTCCCTACTATAAACTCTTTAAAGGGAAAAATCAAAATCCTCTTCTTTAAAATTCTGATGCTTAAAATCCATCAATACCGCCATGGCTTCCTTTCGCCCAAAACGGCTTAAAGCATCAATAGCATCTTCAATATTATCTTCTGTAAAGAAATGAAGAGCTGCCATCTTTTCAAGGCTTTCAATATCATTTTCCCGTCCTGCCACTTCTATGAGCGTCTTGAATTCTCTCTGCACCTTATCAAGAATTCTCTCCCGAGTCTCCCCGGACATATCCCGGTCATTTTCAAGACGACAGCAGATCATGCGCAGACGGTCTCCATCCATAGGTTCTGTATTTTCAATAAGAAAATGATCATAATAATCAAAATCATAAATCTTCCCATTTTGCCCAAAAGCTTTAAGGAGACCATAGAGCCTGTGCTCATGATTTTTGGGGAAACGGATTCTTAGTTTTTCACCTTCAAAAAAAATTTCCCGCACGTGACATCCGATAAAAGCTTCCGAATTCAAATCTAACACTGTTGATGGAATATCAATATGTCTGAGCACGCTATGAATAAACGCATAGGGGCCTATGGAACTGACATTTTCTTCCGGACGATAATCAAAGGCATTTCCAAGATAACGCACCAGTTTCTGAGCATGCTCAGCTATATTTTCATAAACACTGCCATCTTTTTCAAAAAAATGTGGATTCGTTTCATCAATGAGCACGGTTTTAATACCTGACTTTTTTGAATAGGGATTGGCAGAATTCACAAGGACTTTATCCGGCAGATTAACAAGGGATGATGGAATTTCAAGTGACTCCAGATTCACATGTTCCTCGAAAGCCCCTTCCCGAATCGCCGCCGTACCCTGCCGGATACTGTAAAAGACTCTTTTATCTTTAGGATTGACCGTTTCAAGGACCAGCGTACCATCCTTCCTCCTGCTGTATAAGCCATAGTCATCCGATAAGTAAACCGGATTATTTTCATCTGCCATGACACCGGCAGAAATAAGTCCCGCATCTTCAATTTTCCGAACACTTGATGGAATCCTTATTTTTTCGACCCTGGTGGATATAAGAAATTCCCGGCCCAGCACCTCCACTCCCTCATTAAGAATAACTTCTTCCAGGGAAAGGCAAAGTTCAAAGGCATATTCTTCAACAATGCGTACCGTTCCCGGAATGGTTATCTTCTCCGTAAACTGAGCATCCTCCGTAAAGGCTCGTGACCCAATGATGCGCAGTTTTTCGCCATTAATCTCTTCCGGCAGGATAATTTCCCTGTCAGTTAAATGGCAATGTATAAGCCGAAGTCCCCCGGGTGTCATTTCCACATCAAAATCCGGATTATTTTCGTTGAAATCCTCTGCCTTATTTTCTTCTATCATCATAAC
>CAVDGK010000249.1:0-2965 GCA_963607995.1 Oscillospiraceae bacterium
TTCAATAGGTGTTACATCTCCGGTTGTAGGATTTACCCAGGCCAGTCGAACTCCTGCTACCGGTGTGGCTGCAGCTTTAAATTCCGTTCCATCTTTATAAAGGTAACCAGCCATAACAGAGGTTCCCTTTACGGTAACGGTATATTTAGCTCCATTAAGCATATCATCTTCAACTTCAACATAGGAATAGCTATCAGTCCAGCTTGTCTGATCACCATAAGTAAAGAAATCAACCACATCATCATTTGAAAGTTCGGTAGTGGTTACAGTCAGACCGTTGTAGCCTCCCCACGAAGATTCTGTTCCATCATTTGCATATCCACCATTAACCAAAAAACCATTGGCTGTAGTGTCTTCTCCAAATAATTTGGTAACATAACCAAATTCACTAACTTTCAGATAATTTTCAGCTGTTTCTTTTGTAAAATCATCACCAAAAATTTCTTTAGTAGCTTCTACCATTGCATCCAGTGCTGAAACACCTTTGGTCTGATCAATACCATCCGTATAACCATAGGATTCAGCCATATCAGAAGAAACCTCTGACTGATCTGCAAAACCCTTCAGGTAAATGTTACCGCTCTGAGCACGGATCGTTACTTTAACGGATACGTTTTCTTTTTCTTCACCGTCAGCCTTGCCGTCATCGCCTTCTTCTTTACCATCTTCTTCTCCTTCATCCTTGCTTTCGCTTTCAGCGTTTGCATCTTCTGAAGGTGTTTCCTCTTCCTGTTCAACCTCTACAGCAGTGTCAGTTGAAGAATCAACGGTTACTTCGTCGGCTAAGACCGTTGCCGGAAGCATGGATACAGCCATCATAGCTGCCAGGATGCAGCTAAGTGTTTTCTTGCGCATTCTCATTCCTCCCTGTTTGTTTTATTTTTTGCCGAAACAATTGTCACTTTCAGCTGTTGCTCTTATTTTAAATCATACCGTTTCAAATTGGTATATCAACTTTTGTATTTATCGAGTGATGGTTTCCTTCCCATTTGTATCGTCACCTTACTTTCGCATTTTCCATAATTTTTTGCCATACATCAAAGCTTTTCATAACAGCATCATAACTTGAACATTCAATGGTCCAGGTCCTCTCTTCTGTATAATCAAGGATTGCTTTCAGGATATCTTCAATATCCATATTTCCCTCCCCCAGAGCCAAATGCTGATCCCGTGTACCATCATTATCATGAATATGAATATGACGAATCCACGGGCCAAGACGTTTAACCCAATCCATAACCGGCTCCTTAGAAAAACAATTGGCATGACCAATATCAAGACAAAATCCAAAATGCTCTCTCAGCCTGGGATCAAGTTCCCTCATAACATCCTCAAATAGTTCAATCACCTGATCGAAATGATTTTCCATAACAATGAAAGGACCCGTCTTTCCAGGCAGGAAACGATTAAGAAAATCCACCATTCTCTCCGCCCATCCAATAGTCATATAGACTGATGGAATCATACCGCTATGATAGACTATTTTCCCTGCTCCAAAATGCCGGGCCGCCTCGTATCCCTGATTAAAACGCTTTAAAGTTGCTTCCTGAATAAAGCTGTCAAAACTTACGGGGATAAGATCCAGGAAAGGACCGTGAAAGGTCAGATCCGGATGATCCCAGTAAATAAGATTTTCCTCAAATATCTTGGAAGCCGCATCAAAATGATCCAGATTTTCACTGATACTGAAATGAATGGCTTCAAGCCCGGCTCCCGTCTCCTTGATAACCTCCTTCAGTTCTTCCCGTGTCAAAAGTTCAGAAATAAAAATCTTATCCATCTTTCTCCTTTATCAAAATTATGCGTAATCCGTTTCACCACTGCAATACAATTGGATCTGCACTTTGAAATTGTCTGTTGTCACATTTTTTCACTTAATATCAGTCATGAGTCGGTTGTGATCTACCACATCTGGCATAATAAAGAAAAATAGGCTATTACAGGAATTCATTCCCATAAAGCCTATATATTCTTAAATATCATTAAATGTAATGATAGCGGTTTCTGAAACGGATAATAAAATATGCACTGAGGACAATGCCAAGTGCCTCAGCCGCTGCCGTTGCAAACCAGATGCCATCAATGCCCAATATAAGCGGCAGCACAAGAACCATAACTACCTGCAGCACAAGACTTCTTAAAACAGACAGGACGCCGGATATCAAGCCGTTATTTAAAGCCGTAAAGAGAGAAGAGGCAAAGACGCTGAATCCCATAAGGCCAAAAGAAATAGCATAATAACGGAATCCATGGACTGTCATATTAAGAAGATCTTCATTGTAGCTGACATAAAGCAGAGCCAGCGGCCTTGCCAGAATTTCAGAAACAGCCAGCATCAAAATGCTCATAATCGTAACGATCGTCATACTTTTTTTGAAAAGACTCTTTAATTCATCCTGATTACCGGCACCATAATGATAACCGATCACAGGGCTGGCCCCCATAGAATAGCCAAAGAAAACTGCACTGAAAACGAAAGCTACGTACATAATGACACCGTAGGCTGCCACACCATCCTCACCGATGATGTTCATGAGCTGAAGATTGTAAACAATACTGACCACCGACATGGAAATATTGGTAAAGAATTCCGACATACCATTAGTAGATACTTTCTTCAGAGCTTTCCAGTCTACAATAGGCTTAACGAAATAAAGTCTCTGCTTTTTCTGAAAGAATACCACGATAGGTACAACAGCGCCCAGAAACTGAGATGTAATAGTGGCCCAGGCTGCACCGGCAATGCCCATGTTCCAAGCTCCTACAAAGAGGGCATCCAGCGCCATGTTGGTGATACCTGAACCTACTGTAACAACAAAACCAATAGTAGGACGCTCGGCCGTGATCATAAAACTCTGAAAACTATACTGAAGCATCAACGGCAGCAACCCCAGAAAGCAGATGCGTCCATAAACCACACACTGATCCAGAAGCTCACCGGTAGCCCCCATAGCCGCACTGATGG
>CAVDGK010000250.1:0-2964 GCA_963607995.1 Oscillospiraceae bacterium
ACCATAGCTCTTATAGAACGATTAATGCCCCTTCTTTTATTTCTTTCAATTTTCTCCCGGCAAGCTTCAAGCAAAGCCGGCTGAATGGCCTTTACCGCCTTATTTTGGCGGGAATCGATGAAGAGACAGTTGATACCTGCCTCTTTATAATAGGTGCTCCATTCTCTCGTCATAGCCTCGTCAGCCAGGTCCATTTTATTCAGCAGAAGAATATGTGATTTTCCATTTCCCAGATTTTTTAATTCCGGATTTCTTCCCGATCCCGGCACGCGGGCATCAGAAAGCTCAATGATCATGTCGATCAGTTTAAGATTTTCCTGCATCATTCTCATGGACTTAGTCATATGACCAGGAAACCATTGATATGCCATGCTTCACCTCTTATTTTATAAATCCAAAATGGCCAATGGGAGAAACGATAAACCATGCCTTGCCTATAATATCATCCTTAGGAATGTTTCCCACCGTTGCAAAACGACTATCTTCACTGTCGTTTCGATTATCTCCAAGAACAAAATATTCATTCTTTCCCAGTGTAATCTTACTTTCGGCAAGACCCGCATCAATAATAGTTGGAAATGCACCATCATCAACATAAGTTTCACCGTTGATAAGAATATTTCCATCCTTAATCTGAACCGTCTCTCCAGGAAGTCCGATAACACGTCTTATGTGGGTCTGGGCATCCTGAACATCCTGATCCTTATAAACAATAAGATCACCATGTTTTATCCCGGTTACCTTATAAGAAATCCTATTAACCAATACACGATCTCCATTTTCAATGGTTGATTTCATAGAATCGTCCTGAACCGGTACCGAATAGCAAAAACCCATCGAAACAATCGTGGCCAAAACCAAAGCCACGACTATTTCCAGAAACCAGGAAACAAACTTACGCATCTTTATATTCCGTGCTTCCTGCTTTGCCTTTTTTAGTAATTTATCTTGATGTTGTAATGATTTTGCCATATATTTTTCCTGCAAACTATGAGAAACACACTTTGCGAGTTTTTCAGTTATCGCGACAGTCGCCAAATCTCGTGTAAACATAGAACTCGGCTCTTTGCTTCGTATAAATACAAAAGAAGAGGCAGAATACGAAACGTATCTGCCCCTTGCTCTTAGTGGTCGTATTATGAGCGAACAAGCTCTTTAACCTTGGCGCGCTTACCTGTTCTCTGACGCAGATAGTTCAGCTTAGCACGTCTTACTTTACCCTGACGAACAACTTCGATCTTAACAACATTGGGAGAATGAAGCGGCCATGTCTTTTCAACACCGATGCCGTTTGAAGACTTTCTGACTGTGAATGTTTCACGGTTGGAACCACCCTGTCTCTTAAGAACGACGCCTTCAAATACCTGGATTCTCTCACGAGTGCCTTCAACGATACGGCTGGAAACACGAACTGTGTCGCCTACGCGGAAGCTGTCTACAGATTCTTTCTTTTCGCCATCTTCGATGGCCTTGATAATTTCGTTCATGATACTCTCCTTTATCTCATTTGGATGTTCTTAATACTTAAGTACCAGAGGACCATCTTTTTTGCAACTTACATATAATACTATAGCTCTTTTTGATTTTCAAGAAATTTCGTAATAAAGGCTTTTTCTTTTGGACTGATCTGGGCATTTTCGAGAAGATCCGGTCTGCGAAGAGCCGTCCGGATAAGGGACTGCTCACGTCTCCAGGCATCTACCTTGGCATGATCCCCGGATAATAAAATTTTAGGAACTGCAATTCCATTCCAAACTTCCGGTCTGGAATACTGCGGAAACTCCAGAAGGCCGTCACCAAAGGAATCATCCTCAGCCGACTCATCGTTATGAAGAACTCCTGGAATCATACGGGAAATAGCATCCATCATAACCATAGCCGGCAGTTCACCGCCGGTCAGGACATAATCACCAATGGAAACATTATCCGTTACGATTTCATCCAAAACTCTTTCGTCGATACCTTCATAATGGCCGCAGATAAAGACCAGGTCCTTTTCAAGAGCCATTTCCCGGGCCATCTGCTGGTTAAACACCTTACCCTGAGGTGTTACATAAATAACACGCGGTTCGCCTTCCATTCCCTTTCTGACAGCCTGATAGGCATCATAAACCGGCTGTGCCTGCATAACCATGCCGGCACCACCGCCATAGGGATAATCATCCGTTTTTCCATGTTTATCATTGGTATAATCACGGATATTAACAGCATTCAGCGTAATCTTCTCATCAGCAATAGCGCGACCAATAATACTGTTGTTCATTCCCTGCTCTATCATTTCAGGGAAAAGTGTCAAGATATGATAATTCATTCCGGCAACAATCCTTTAAGCAGATGAACAACGATGCGGTTTTCTTCCGGATTAATGCTGATCATGCAATCTTTAATCACAGGAATCAGTATATCCTTGGAATCTTCTTTCTTTACAACAATAACATCATTAGCCCCTGTTTCAATAACGTCCGAAACAGAGCCAAATTCTGTCCCATCTTCAAGATAAACCGTGCAGCCAAAAAGATCAGCGCGATAATATTCACCTTCTTCAAGAGGTTCTGCCTGATCCCGGTCAATACACAGTTTAACGCCGCGCAAGCCTTGCACATCTTCGATTTTATCCAGACCCTCAAATTTAACGATGGCCTGATTTTTAAAATAACGGATATTTTCAAGAACAAGATCTTGCCTTACTCCCTTTACCCTAATGAAAACCGATTCAAGATCTTCAAGTCGGTAAGGATCGTCTGATAAGACCTGTACCTTGACTTCACCCTTCAGTCCATGAGTTGTGGTGATGACACCAACTTCAAAATAATCTCTCATGTATCTGCCTTACTGAACAATATCCACAACGGTCTTTTTGTCATCTCTTGCCGCTGCAGCTTTTACAACTGAACGAAGGGCTTTGGCAATACGACCCTGACGGCCAATTATCTTTCCCATATCTTCAGCTGCTACTCGCAGTTC
>CAVDGK010000251.1:0-2949 GCA_963607995.1 Oscillospiraceae bacterium
GTACCAGCCTCCTCGAGGGTCTGCCTTAACAGGATAAACACATCCTCGTTCTGTATATTTCTCTATACTTCATATTTTTAATCACACAGAAGTATTATTTCACTTTTTTATTTCAAATTCCCAGTTTTCTCAAGAATCTGTCTGGCTACATAGACGCCGCTGGCTGATGCATGGGACAGAGAATGGGTCACACCACTGCCATCACCGATCATATAAAGACCTTTGTATTTCGTCTCAAGATGGTTATCCAGCTTAACTTCCATATTGTAGAACTTAACTTCAACGCCATAAAGAAGTGTGTCATCATTAGCTGTACCGGGAGCGATCTTATCCAGAGCATAGATCATTTCCACGATACCATCCAGAATACGCTTCGGCAGAACAAGGCTCAGATCACCCGGTGTAGCTGCCAGTGTAGGACGAACAGAATTCTCTTCCATTCTCTTCTCGTTACTGCGGCGTCCTCTTTCAAGATCACCAAAACGCTGAACAATGACACCGCCGCCCAGCATATTTGAAAGACGAGCAATGCTCTCACCATAACCATTGCTGTCCTTAAAAGGCTCGGAAAAATGCTTTGATACTAGCAGAGCAAAGTTTGTATTTTCGGTCTTCTTTTCCGGATCTTCAAAGCTGTGACCATTAACCGTTACGATACCGTTGGTATTTTCATTAACAACGATACCATTGGGATTCATACAGAAAGTACGAACTTTGTCTTCAAATTTCTCCGTTTTATAAACAATCTTGCTTTCATAAAGCTCATCCGTCAGGTGTGAGAAAATAACAGCCGGAATCTCCACACGAACACCAAGATCAACACGGTTTGATAAGGTTTCAATATCCAGATCTTTGCAGATAGTTTCCATCCACTTGCTTCCGCTGCGGCCTACCGATACGATGCAATAGGTAGCATCGGCTGATTCATTGGCTGTATTGATGCGATAACCACCGTCAACCACTTCAATACTTTCTACCGGTGTATTAAAATGGAAATCAACCTTGTCTTTCAATTCATTGTAAAGATTACCCAGAACAATATAGTTAATATCAGTTCCCAAGTGACGAACAGATGCATCCAGAAGCATCAGCTTATTCTGAAGGCAAAGTTTCTTGAAGCTGCTGCCGGCCGTTGAGAACATTTTAGTCTTGGCACCGCCATAAGCCATGTTGATATCGTCAACATAATGCATCAGTTCCATAGCCTTTTCACGGCCAATGTATTCATAAAGCGTACCGCCAAAATCATTGGTAATATTGTATTTACCGTCTGAAAAAGCACCGGCACCGCCAAAGCCATTCATGATGGCGCAAGTCTTGCAATGGATGCAGGATTTTACCTTCTTGCCGTCAATGGGGCATTTTCTCTTTTCCAGGGAATTACCTGTTTCATAGACAGCAACTTTCAGTGATGGGTTATCCTTCATCAGCTCATATGCTGAAAAGATACCGCCAGGACCTGCTCCAACAATTATGACATCATATTTCATTCTGTGACACCTTCCGCTCTTTTTTATAATTTATCCTTCGACGATCAGATACTGACCATTGGGCAGTGGAAAGACTTCGCTCTGCTCCTCCAGTTCATCATCGCTCATATTCTCACAATCCATACCACTCTCGTCGAAATATTCTCTGACTTCTGCCAGGGAATCCACAACCTGAGCCAGACAATCTTCCAGAAAATCCTCGGCTTCTTCTAGTGACTCAGCTACCGGCTGATCGAAAAGCTGTTCCTGATTATCTAAGAAAGTCTGGAGACATTCTTCTGAATATTCGCCCATAATCCGCCCTCCTTGGGAGTTTTCTATTTTATTGTCTTAGCATTTATCGCACAAGTCTAAAATTTCCATAGGATTTGAAATCAGACCTTCTGCTCCATTTTCGAGGAGTTCATTCTCCGTCCGGTATCCCCACAGGACACCATATCCTTTCATAGCGGCGGCCTTAGCCGTCTTCATATCTGTTCCGCTGTCTCCAAAATAAAGACATTCTTCCGGTAAAACCTGAAGTGTCTTGCATACATAAAGTGCTTCATCCGGATAAGGCTTTCGTCTCAAAGGATCTCTCTGTCCTACAATGCAGTCAAAAAATCCCTTTCCAAAGGAATCTTCTATAACTGAAACAGCAGCATCATGTGGTTTATTAGTACACACTGCAATCTTGATACCACGCTTTTTCAGTTCTTTCAAAGTTTCCGTCATGCCTTCATAAGGATGAACACCCAGAGATGCCTTTTGAAGCAAAGCTGTCTTTTGAATCTTAAAAGCTTCTTCTATGTGTTCCGGATCTGTATCATTATTTTTTTTCATGATACGTTCCACCAATACATGAGCACCCTCACCGCAGTAATAGCGGTATGCTTCTTCCGGTTCCGGCGAATACCCAAAAGCCTTAAGGGCTTCATTTCCGGAAAACGCAAGGGATGTTAGGGTATAGAGAAGCGTTCCATCCAGATCAAATAAACAGGCTCTGATCATGATTTCTCCTTTACTTCTTGGGAAGCTTGAAGGAGCTCTTCATGGAAACAATACGGCCAAAGACCACTTTGCCTTCGTTATAGAATTTCGGATCAACGCAATAATATCCGCTTCTGACAAACTGGAAGCTGTCTCCACCCTTTGCTTCTTTAAGAGCTGGTTCAAGATAAGCCTTCTCAATCTTAGTCATGGAATTGGGATTGATGTTCATGGAACCATCTTCGTTATAAACGCCCTTGGACTCATCAATCAGATTTTCATAGAGACGCACTTCAGCTTCATAAGCTGATGTAGCTTCAACCCAGTGGATGGTACCCTTAACCTTACGTGCCGTAAAGCCTGAACCGGCTTTTGTCTCCGGATCGTAGGTACAATGAACCACCGTCACATTGCCATTTTCATCTTTTTCACAGCTGGTGGCCTTAACAAAATAAGCATGCATCAGGCGGACTTCATTTCCCGGATAAAG
>CAVDGK010000252.1:0-2942 GCA_963607995.1 Oscillospiraceae bacterium
AAGCTTACGGTCTGCCATGATCATGTTGTTGCTGATGGCATTGATGCCGTAATACAGTGCTTCCCCATTCTGGAATAATTCTTCCGTTGTAAATGGCACGAAGATGGCCGTTGCGGAAGTAGTCAGACCTCTCTTGATCGGAATCTGATTATTTCCAATAGGAAGGCTGCTCATAAGCCCCTGTTCCTGCTGATGGTCCAGTCTTCTCAGCGCACAGTTGTATTTCTGGGCGATGGCGGAAGTCTGAAAGACCACATTTTCCAGCTTCTGTCTGGACCTTGCCGTATTCATGATAAGGATTGTCACAAGAAACATTCTCTCATTTCTGGACTGAAGATCCTCCAGAAGCTTTTTGGCTTCGCTTCCGTAAGTTACCAGATCCGATGGCAGTACATCCATGTCATAACCGGACCGGACAGCTCTCTTCTGCTCATCAATCTTATTCTTGTCCAGTTCCGAGATTTTGGATTTGATCTGCTGGATGGCCTTTGCCTGATCCACAGGCGTCACATGGAGATTTACCACAATGGAATCATCCATATCCAGGAACTCCGCCAGCATCTTATCGGATAATTCCGGTGCCAAAATATTTAAGTAGGACACTGCCCCATAGGTATCTCCCATCTTAAAATATCTGCTGTTTCTGAAATCCAAACTCGTGGGTGCGATGAAATCCTTGGTGCTAAGACCTGTCCTGTAGATCAGATCATAATTGAAAATAAATGGTTCCTGGCTGTAGGGCTGCATCATTCCTGCCATAACTTTCAGCCTCTCATACCCGGACAGACTTTCTGCTTTTACACCCAGGGCTTTCAGGTTGTTGATGATATCCGTCTCAATCCGCTCAAGCTTTGGCTTTGCCTCTTTTACATTCTTGGCTTCGATCCCGAAAGTCACATATTTCTTTCGAAGTAAACCATTATTGCCTCTTGAAAGCTGGGTTTTCAGCACACCGTCATATTCCCGACGGATGGGATTGAACTGATCATCCTGAGGAGGAATGTCGATGGTGCCTTCCATTTCCTTTACATTTGCATACTGACTCATGGCCGAGATCTGCAGTGAAATACTGGAATCAAAGTAATTATAGAAATCACACCAGTACTCAAATACCGCCGTCTTGTCTTCATTCTGGGCCAGCTGATAATTGATATCCCCGAAGCAGATGCATTTGGTGAAATATTCCCTGTCCACCCTGCAGATCCCGTCTGCATACATGGCTCTGTAGGCAATGCTGTCCTGAACAGAATAAGGACCCTTCTTTGATTTCTTTGCCTTTTTCTTCTGCTTCACCAGCTGCTTTTTCTGATTTGCGGAAAGAATGGAGCTGACCTCATGGCCGGATCTCACTTTTGTTTTTGCATAAATCTGCATTGACCCATTAGAAGACTTATTTGCAGATTTTACCGGATGATTATTCATTGCACCGGCAGATTTTCCAGCCTTGCTCATGGAATTTCCTGATGATTTCTTATTTGCCATATCCGCTTTCTTTCCATCCCTGTTCTTCTTATTTTCCGGACTTCTTGCCGGATTTTTTACCTTTGCCACCTTTTTGCGGCTTTTTCTTTTTGACATTAGTGCCACTTCCAGTTACCTCCCTGTCACTGATTTCTTCCTGAATCATTTCATAAAAGTTACTTGTCTTATAAATGCGGATGCCCGGACGCTGCACCTTGGCACGCCAGATATTGTAGAGAATCCTCTCCAAAGGCATCCCGTCTTTTTCGTACATGGCGAAAAAGAAAAATGGCAGCATCAGGATTACCATCAGGCAGGCTGCCACCGTGGTTCCCACCAGATTTTTCGTCAGAAAATATGTAGGAATTCCAATCAGTGCCGCCAGCCCGAAGCAGATCAGCTGCCTCCTGGTCAGATTAAACATGACCTTATTTTTTACCTTTGTCAGGTCCTTCGGAACCTGTACATATGCCATAATCTATCGCTTCCTTTCTTACCTTGCATTAAAGATGGATTTGCTGATGCCGCTGGTCTTAAACAGGGCAAAGCACAGGATCACCGTATAGGCTGCCACTGAGAAAAGCGCCGAATGTACATTTGACGCGACAGTCATCTGGTTGATGAGCACACAGTAAATGCCCACAATCACCATGATGAAAAAGCCCTGGAACCCAAGTGCCAGCAATCCTCTGGCGTAGTTATTTCCAATCTGTCCCCATTCCCGATTTGTCATTGTGGCAAAAGGAACCGGAGCGATGGATGTGTATAGATAAATTTCGATCATTCTTACATAGAGAATGACCGTAATAAGTATCGAAATAATCTTCATACAAAGCGAAACCAGCAATGTTTCCATTGCCAGCTGCAAAAGTTCCCCGATGTTCATGGTCTCCATTTCCGTTTCCATGGCTGATATGGTGGAAGTAATGTCAATCGAAGCATTCGATCCGATGACACCTGCCGCCGAATTGACCAGGGACTGCCCCACGTCAAAGACCGCCATGACGATGGTAAAGGTATTTGTTACCAGGTAAATGGCAACGAATGCCTTGAAAAACCATTTAAAAAACATCCAGGTGTCCACATCGTGCAGGTTGTTACGGTCTATGATCATGGAGATCAGCTCGTAACACAGCACGAAGGTGATAATGATCCCCGCAATGGGAATGATCACGGAATCGGACAGGTTCTGGATCATGGAGAAGATCCCGGAGTTCCATCCCTGCGGGGTTTTGCCCACCTCCGCAGCAATGGTTCCGGTTTTCTCATTCACATCGGTGAACATGGTAGTCAGATTGCTCGATACGAATCCTGAGAGGATCTCGCGAAACCAATCCTCTATAGAACCGAATAAATCAAACAACTGCTACGACCTCCTTTTTGTTCTGATCGGGTGCCTTAAAAAAGCCCGGAAAGCAGTGGTACAAGGGTTGTGCCGATGAGGGCTACCCCACCTCCGGCCATAAGTTGTGTTATACCCC
>CAVDGK010000253.1:0-2892 GCA_963607995.1 Oscillospiraceae bacterium
TCGGCGAGTTTGCGCAGGAGCTGGAGCGCATAAGCGCCGCAAGGAGCAGCAAACGCAGCATGTTGCGTGAACTGCATCCATGACGAGACGTTCGTTTTATTTGATTATGAAATTGAAAAGGAACAATACATGAGAAAGAAATGGAAAACCCTGACAGCCTGTGCTGTAACAGCTGCCATGCTTCTTAGCCTGACAGCTTGTGGCTCCACCTCTTCGGAAACATCCTCTGAGTCAACAGAAAGCTCTGCAGAAGAATCAGCAGAATCTACAGAAACCTCTGAAGAATCAACAGAAGAAACCTCCGAAGCAGCCGAATCATCAGACAGCACAGAGCGTGAACTTATGGGAAGTGCCGAGGCAACAGATGTTAACGTTGGCCTCATAATGGGTCCTCCATCCATGGGCCTTGGCTACTTCATTAACGAAGCCAAAAACGGAAATACCACCAATAATTTTAATTTTACGGTAGACGGTATTGATTACTCATCCCTCTCTGCAAAATTAAATGAAAACACCTATCAGATCATTACTTGCCCATCCAACGTGGCAGCTATTCTCTACAATAATGAAGACCTTCAGTGTGACATCAAAGTCATCAGTATCAATAATACCGGTCTTCTCTATATTGTAACAAAAGACTCCTCCATCCAGAGCCTGGAAGATCTGAAGGGAAGAACGGTTTATTCCATTGGAGAAGGCGGACCGCCAGAATACACCTTTGAATACCTTATGGATAAGACGGGTCTGACAGATGATGTCAACCTTTCCTTCCGTTCGACTCCATTCGAAGTTGTGAACCTTCTTCTGGATGAAGAAAATAGCGTCGCTCTCCTTCCGCAGCCCTTCGTTGAAGTGGCAAAACTTCTGGTTGAGGGCCTTAATGTTCCCATCGATATTACGGAAGAATGGAATACCTACAATGATAATGCAGCTGAATCCATTACCACCGTCAGCATTGTCAGAACAGACTTCCTGGAAGAACATGAACAGGCTGTTGTTGAATATCTGAAGATGGCAAAAGAGTCAACCGATTATACTCTTTCTCATGTAGAAGAAGCAGCTGCCTGGACAGAGGAATTTGAAACCTTCCTGAATCCGGAAGTAGCCGTGGATGCCATTCCACAATGCAGCATCTGTACGATTACAGGGGAAGAGATGAAAGAGAAACTTGGGGGCTTCATTGATATCATGTATGACTTCAATCCGGATGCGGTAGGTGGTTCTATCCCGGATGATAACTTCTACTACATTCCGCCGGAGGACTAAATGTGGAATTAGAAATGAAAAACAAGCGGGAAAAGACACCAAAGGAAAAAATGCAAACCGTCCTTATTGTGCTTTTCTGGCTGACGGCCTGGGAAGTGGCGGATCGTGTTATTAATAACCGGATCGTCCTTTCAGGTCCCATTCATATCATATCAGCTTTGGCTGAGCAGATCACACAGCAGGATTTCTTAGTTACATGTGGAACCAGTTTTATCCGCATTGCAGCCGGATTTTTATTATCCTTTGTCATCGGCTTTCTTTTGGCATTGGCTGCCTATCATGTAAAAGTGATTCGCATGTTTCTGGAGCCCATCCTGGTGACTTTGAAAACGGTACCTATGATCTCCTTTGTCATTATGCTACTGATTTGGGTAGGCAATCAGGCACTGACTATCTATCTGTCGTTCCTGATCGTCCTTCCCCTTATCTACACCAACACGCTGGCCGGTTTCGAGCATGTCGACAAAAATATGCTGGAAATGGCCAAGGTGTTTGGCCTCTCGCCCTGGAAAAAATTTATTTACATCTATAGACCGGCTTTCATGCCATTCCTCATCAGCGGCTGTAAAGTCGCTTTGGGAATGAGCTGGAAGTCCGGCATTATGGCAGAGGTTGTAGGAACGCCCAAACCCTCCATCGGACGGGAAATGTTTGCGGCTAAACAGTATTTAAAGACGGCAGATCTATTTGCATGGACGGTAGTGGTTATCGTTCTGAGCATTGCTTTTGAAAAAATATTCCTGATCCTCATAAAGCTGGCAGACCGACCAATGGGCAGCTGGCTTGGAAAGGAGGAATCTGATGGCCATTAAAATAAAAGGATTAAACAAATCTTTCGGGGACAATCACGTCCTTCGGGATGTGGAAGTAACCCTTGAAGATGGTGGCATCTATTGCCTTATGGGTCCCTCAGGTATGGGAAAGACTACCCTGATTCGAATTCTTCTTGGCCTTGAAACGAAAGATTCCGGCATCATCGAAGGCATTGATCCGGATAAGACTACAGCCATGTTTCAGGAAGACCGGCTCTGTCCGGTGCTGACACCGGTGGAAAATGTGGCTCTCGTCTGTCGGAAAAAGGCAAATAGAAGGGAAATCAGAAAAAGCCTTGAAGAAATTCTTCCCTCATCCTGTCTTAATCAGCCCTGCTCAGAACTTTCAGGCGGTATGAAAAGGCGAGTTGCACTGGCCCGATCACTTTATGAAGCAGGAAATCTTGTTATTCTGGATGAGCCCTTTACTGGTCTGGACAGCGATACCCGTAAAGAAGTAATTGCTTATCTTTTGCGGCAGCAGAAAGGACGGATTCTCTTGGTGGCCACCCATGGAGAAGATGATGCTGCTTATTTAGGTGCAAAGATTCTTCGCTTGGAAGAGATTCAAAAGGGACGAGCTAATGGGTAAGAGAGAAGAAAATAAAAAAAACAAACTTTATGCCCTTCTAAAAAACAGCTCCGCTTTCCGAGGAATTCCGGATGAAAAAATGCCGGAGCTGATTCTGTCTCTGGGAGGGTATTTTAAAAAATATTCAAAAAACGAAATCGTCCGGAATGGCGGCGAAAAACTTACGGAACTGGGTATTGTTCTTAAAGGAAGCTTACAGGCCAGCATGGCCAACATGGAAAT
>CAVDGK010000254.1:0-2889 GCA_963607995.1 Oscillospiraceae bacterium
ATTCACCAGAATCTTTTCTGGGCATTCTTCTATAACGCTCTTTGTATTCCCTTTGCCATGGGCATTTATGGCATTGCCATGAAGCCAATGTACGGGGCTGCAGCCATGGCCTGCTCCAGTGTCTTTGTCTGTTTAAATGCCCTGCGTCTTAATCTTTTTAAGATGTATGAAAATGGAAACGAAGAAGATGATGGGGTAAAATCGACTCAGACATTGCATTTGGATGGCGTTCAAAATCCTTCAGGCAAGATGGTTTCGCCATCTTTAAAACAGGTAAACAAGGAACCGGAAAATCCGGATTCTGAAAATAATAAAAGAAAGGAAGAAATAATAATGACAAAAACAGCTAAAATTAATGGTATGATGTGCTGCCACTGTGAGGCAACGGTTAAGAAGACACTGGAGGCTATCGATGGTGTTGAATCTGCTGCCGTCAGCCACGAAAAAGGAGAGGCTGTTCTGGAATTATCTAAAGATGTGCCGGAAGAAGTGATCAAAAAGGCTGTCGAAGATAAGGATTATGAATTTGTTTCACTTGTATAAATACATTCTTCGTGTTTTTTGATTTATCACAGTATTTATATGAACAAGTGGCGAAGTGGATTGCGGATATCCGCTTGACTAAAGGTCCATGCAGGTAAGGGCACCTGGATTATTGCCTGCTTAAATAAGAGAGAAAACCTTCTTTCGTTGTTGTGAAAGAAGGTTTTCTTTTGCTCTCAATATCGTGTTATTATAGGATGTGTTTCAAAATATTGTGATAAAAGGAAAATCTTATGCACGAACTTGGCGTTATACACAGCGTAATCAGACAGGTAAAAGAAGTAGCCGAAGAAAATCATGTGGATTCAATTTCTGAGGTGTCACTTAAGATAGGAGAAGTAACAGGTATCGTTAATGAATATCTCATTGACTACTGGAACTGGGCTGTTAAAAAGGAAGAAATTCTTAAGGATTGCAAGCTTTCAATTGAGACCATACCGGCGGTAACCTGGTGCGAAAACTGTCAGCAGAAATATCCAACCGTTCAATATGGTAAAACGTGTCCTCATTGCGGCAGTGGAGATACCTACCTTCTTGAAGGACGGGAATTTATTATTTCCGAAATCAGTGTTTATGATGAGGCTTAAATTAGAAACTTGAAATTGAAAAATGAGAGACAGGACGAAAAATCATGAAGCAAAGCTTCAGAAGAAGCTTGAACGTAAAAAAGAAAAACAGAAGAAAAAGGAGTTTCGGCGTCTTAGAAGATTAAGAGGCGAGAAAATGACGAAGGAAAGGAAAGCCGACGTAAAAAATGGCATTGCCCGTATGGTTTTTTCCGGACTCGTTATTATAGCGGTCTGCAATTTTATCATTATTACATTTACCCGCCTTTATAATGTGTCAGTTTACGTTCGCATTGTCACTATTACCATCGGTCTTGGGGTTTCCCTTATTCTCTACAGCAAGCCTAAAACCAGCAGTATGAAAATCCCTTGGATCATTTTGATCCTTATATTGCCGCCTCTGGGTCTTGGACTCTATCTGATCGTTGGTTTCAACAGTGGTACTTTCATTATGCGCAGGCGTTATGAGAAGGTTAAAAGTTACCTTATGCCGGAACTTAATGATAGAAAAATTGGCATCAAGAGAGACCAGGATTATCTTAAATTGAAAAATGAAGATCCGCAGCTTGCTAATATTTCCCGTTATCTTATAGATTACAGTGGTTTCCCCGTTTATCAGAATACGGATATCGTCTATTTTGATGACGCTTCAAAAGCTCTGAATGCTCAGAAAGAAGCCTTGCGACGGGCACAGAAATTTATTTTCATGGAATATCATGCCATTGAAGATAAAGAAGCCTGGTGGGGCATTCAGAAAATTCTGGAAGAGAGAGTACGGGCCGGTGTTGAGGTCCGGGTCTTCTATGATGATATGGGATCCATCGGTTTTATTAACACGGATTTTGTTAAGAGAATGAAAGAGGTAGGCATTAACTGTCGTGTATTTAATCCTTTTATGCCCGGTCTTAATGTTTTTCTAAATAATCGTGATCATCGGAAAATAACCGTAATCGATGGTAAAATTGGTTTTACCGGTGGTTATAACCTGGCAAATGAATATTTTAATATCACCCATCCTTATGGTAATTGGAAGGATACGGGGATTAAACTCATCGGCGAGGCGGTTCGCTCCATGACCATTACTTTCCTTGAGAACTGGAATGCCGTTAAAGAGGGTGATCCCAAGGATATGGATTTTAAAAAATATCTGCCGGATGTTAATTACAAGGCTCAGGAAGAAGGCGTCTTTATCCAGCCTTATGCCGATAGTCCTCTTGATAACGAGAGGGTAGGTGAAGAGGTTTATATCAGTATGGCCAATAAAGCCTCCCGTTATTGCTGGTTTATTACACCGTACCTTATTTTGACGGATGAAATGCGTCATGCCTTGTGTCTTGCGGCAAAGAGAGGCGTTGATGTGCGTATTATCACTCCGGGAATTCCGGATAAGAAGCTGGTTTATATGGTGACCCGTTCTTATTATAATGCGCTGGCCAGGGATGGCGTTCGGATCTACGAATGGACACCGGGGTTCTGCCATTGCAAAATGAGTGTAGCAGATGATAAGGCTGCAACCTGCGGAACCATAAATCTGGATTACAGAAGTCTTTATCATCATTTTGAAAATGGCTGTCTTTACATGCATACAAAAGCTGTGCTGGATACTAAAGATGATTTTATCCGTATCATGCAGCAGAGCCGGGAAGTAACCCTTGATTATAAAGTAGGACGGAAGAAGACTATGAGAGTCATTCAGCTAATCCTAAGACTTTTCTCACCGCTATTATAAATGCAAAGAAAATTCATGTAATACTTATACAATAAAGAAGGACCATGTTTC
>CAVDGK010000255.1:0-2831 GCA_963607995.1 Oscillospiraceae bacterium
CTCTTAAGAGGCCCTACCTGTCTCTTAAGCTCAGTAAGGATATCATTAACTCTTGACAGGTTAAGCCGTTCATTTTCCAGCTTTTTTAATGCCAGATTTTTTCTCTTCTTAAACTTGACGATTCCTACTGCTTCGTCAAATATCTCTCGTCTTTCTTCGGGCTTGCCCTGAAGTATTTTGTCTATCTGACCCTGACCGATAATCGAGTATCCCTCTTTACCGATACCGGTATCATAGAACAGCTCCTGTACGTCTTTTAATCGACATACAGAGCCGTTCATCATATATTCACTTTCTCCTGATCTGTAAACACGTCTTGATATGGTAACAGTATCATAATCAAGCTTTAATTTGTGATCAGAATTATCAAGAGTTATCGCAACATATGCATAGCTTTGGGGCTTTCTGTTTGAAGTTCCTGCGAAGATTACATCCTCCATCTTAGAGCCTCTGAGCTGCTTAATCTTCTGCTCACCCAGAACCCATCTTACAGCATCGGCAACATTACTTTTGCCTGATCCGTTAGGTCCGACGATTCCTGTAATTCCCTCAGGAAACTCAAAAACTATTTTATTTGCAAAGCTTTTAAATCCATGTATTTCGATACTCTTTAAGTACATACTATCCCCTGTGTTTTACTTTTAATCTGTTTAATGCCCTGGACAGAGCCGCCTGTGCCTGACGATATTCCAGCCTGCTCTGCTGCCTTCTGAGCTTCAATCTGGCTCTTTCTGCAGCCTCCTCAGCTCGTTTTTCATCGATTTCATCCGGTTTTTCTGCAGAGAATGCCAGTATAAGCACCGCACCGTTTTCTATCTGCAGCAATCCATCTGTTATAGCATACTCCAGAACTTCGGAGCCAGTATCTATCCTTAACTCACCTGTTTTTATAATAGATACCATATTAGCATGATCTGCCAGAATACCCGCATAACCATCTACCAGCGGAAGATTGATAGAAACACAGTCGCCCTCATATTCGCAATGATCAGCACACAGAAAATGCAATTTAAATGCTTTCATAATTATAATGTCTCCGCTTTGATCTTAACATCTTCAATCGTACCAACATTGAAGAATGCTGCCTCAGGATACTCATCCATCTCGCCATTAATAATTGACTTAAATCCCTTGATTGTTTCGGCAAGAGGAACATAAGCGCCCTTAATTCCGGTAAACTTCTCAGCTACATGGAATGGCTGTGATAAGAATCTCTGAATCTTTCTGGCTCTGTTTACAGTAAGCTTATCATCTTCGCTTAATTCATCCATACCAAGGATAGCGATAATATCCTGAAGCTCTGAATACTTCTGCAATATAGCCTGAACCGATCTGGCAGTATTATAATGCTCCTCACCCACAACATCTGCTTCAAGTATTCTTGATGTAGATTCAAGCGGATCTACTGCAGGATATATACCCTGCTCAGCGATCTTTCTTGAAAGAACTGTTGTAGCATCCAGGTGGGCAAATACTGTGGCCGGGGCCGGGTCTGTTAAGTCATCCGCTGGTACATATACCGCCTGAACAGATGTTACGGAACCGTTCTTAGTTGATGTGATTCTCTCCTGAAGCTGACCCATTTCAGATGCCAATGTAGGCTGGTAACCAACGGCTGAAGGCATACGTCCCAGAAGTGTTGATACTTCAGAACCTGCCTGCACAAAACGGAAAATATTATCAATAAACAACAGAATATCTTTATTTTCGTGATCTCTGAAATATTCAGCCATCGTAAGTCCCGTCAGTGCAACTCTCATACGTACACCGGGAGCCTCATTCATCTGACCAAATACTAGAGCCGTTTTATCAAATACACCGCTGGCCTTCATTTCATTCCAGAGATCATTACCCTCTCTTGAACGTTCTCCAACACCGGTAAATACTGAATATCCGCCATGCTCCATGGCAATATTATGTATAAGCTCCTGAATAAGGACTGTTTTGCCTACACCGGCACCGCCAAACAAACCTATCTTACCGCCCTTAGCATATGGCTCAAGAAGGTCAATAACCTTTATTCCTGTTTCAAGTATATCAACAGATGGTGTCTGCTCGCTGAAAGCTGGGGCTTTTCTATGAATTGGCCACCTGTCAGCTGACTCAGGTATCGGATCTCCTCCATCAATAGGTTCACCTAAGACGTTGAATAATCTGCCTAGAGTACAGCTTCCTACCGGAACTTCTATCTGATGTCCTGTAGCCGTTACCAGCATACCTCTGGCCAGACCCTCGCCTTCAGACAGCAATATGCATCTTACGCGGTTCTCACCGATATGCATGGCTACTTCCATCAATCTTTTTTTACCGTTTACATCTACTGTAAGCGTTTCTTTTATTTTAGGAAGGTTCATATCAGGAAACATTACTTCCGCAACGGATCCTGAAACCTGTACAATTTTACCTGTCATTGCATTTACCTTTCAATCATTTATCTATGCGACGCCTTAACGCTGCCGGAGATCTCAGTTATTTCCTGCGTAATGCTGTTCTGTCTCAAATGATTATATTTGACAGTAAGCTCTCCTAACAGCTTATCGGCATTTTGATTGGCTGAATCCATCGCCATCATTCGATCGTTTTGTTCGCAGCAGAAGGAATAAACCATAACAGAATATATAATTCCAATACAATAAACCGGTATGCATTTTTCCATTACTTCGAATGGTGAAGGTGCATATTCAAATTCAAGAAACTCCGGATCTGTATCTTCATCAAAATATTCTTTAGAAATCTTGACCCATTCCTCATCTACGAAATGGCTTTTTTCAAAAGGAACCAGTCTATAGCTTTCAACCTCTGATGTTAATGCATTTTTAAAATTAGTATAT
>CAVDGK010000256.1:0-2816 GCA_963607995.1 Oscillospiraceae bacterium
CCCTTGCGGATTCCTCACAAGGGCAAAAATAAGGGAAAATACATATCATTTCACTATCTAAGGGGCTGGAAAGCCCGTAAAATAAGGAAAAGTTGAGAAATCTCTCCACAAATCCCGATAAGTTATATTTTGTCACTGCTATTTACAATGTGATCTTTTATCTCACCCGAAGCTCATGTTTATTTTCTTTTCCTTCTATCCAGTTGACAAGACCGCAGATAGATTCATAAACCATATCTTTTGAAGCCTGATCGGTATAGAATGCCGCATGAGGTGAGACGATAACATTAGGATAAGCCTTCAAGGCCAGCATCTCCCGATTCTGAATAATGTTAAATTCATGATCTTTATGAATAACATTTCGTTCATGTTCAAAGGTATCGATAGCCACGCCCCCAACTTTTCCGCTTTCAATGGCATCGATAAGGTCAATGGTTTTCACCAGTTCACCCCGGGCTGTATTGATGATATAGACACCATCCTTCATTTTGGCGATGGTTTCTTCGTTGATCATATGAAAATTATCTTCCGTTGCCGGCATATGCAGGGTAATAATATCCGCCTTGGCATAAACCTCTTCCAGGCTTACCATTTCTGCCAGAGTTTTCGCCTCTTCGTCCGGGTGACGGGTATAACCAATGATCCGGCAGCCGAAGCCGGAAAGACACCGGGCCACAGCCTTGCCGATGCGTCCCATGCCAATAATGCCAACCGTCATATTTTGAAGCTCTCTTCCCTGAACCCCTGCCAGTGAATAATCCATAACATTAGAACGTGCCATAACATGAAGGAATTTCCGTATACTGGCCAGAATAAGAAGAACGGTATAATTAGCTACGCCATAGGGTGAATACGAAACATTCCCGCAGCGGATACCAACTCTTTCGGCTACTTCCAGATCAATGTGATTGTAACCAATAGTTCTGGTAGAAAGAAATTTAATGCCATAGGATGCCAGCTTTTCCAGCATTTTCTTGTCAGCCCGGCAGATACCTGTAATGGATACCCCATCTGCTCCTTCAGCCCACTTAATACTTTTCAGATCAAGATGTTCTTTTCGCGTAATCAGTTCCATTCCATCTATAGAAGTCTTCAATTCTTCAAAATAGGCCATTTCATCCGACCGGCAGCCATAAGCAACTATTTTCATATTCGTTTTTCTCCTCGCTTTTATCGGCCTCATTATAACACGATGGTCGCTCTCCTTTTAGAGTCATTTTTCAAATGCTAATTGGGGTCAATGATATTCGCAATCCGCTTCGCTACTTGCTCATATAAAAGCGGCACTACGTGCCTACGAGGTACCGGGCTTGAACTTTTATAGATTGAAAAGTGTCAGATTACAGAATCGTCCATAACCTGACACTTTTGGAGCAGCAAGATAGAATCTCCAAGAGGAATTTCTACCGATTGCCGTGGCTGCAGTGAGAAAACCGCAAAATGTGTTTCTCACAGCTTGTCGATATTCAAATTTCCATTATCAGCGATTCTTATTTTTAGTCCTTGCTTTCAATAACTTCGATCGTATTATCGTAAACATCACTCTTGCCCTTAGCTGCGTAACCAAGGAAATAGAATGTGCTTCCCTTACTGATGGTACCGGCCATGTTGTCTTCAACAAAGGTAGACACAGCTTCATTGGATCCATTTGTAAGGATGATACCTGCATTATACTTCGCCATCAGCTGACCACCAACCAGAGCATCCGGGAAATGATCATCGCCTCCGTGTGCAAAGCCAACATTATCGTTCAGTGAACCATCCGTATTTGCCGCAAAATAAGAAGCAATCTTAACGGATGTTTCATAACGGTTATCGCCGCCAAGTCTGACGAAATCAACACCACTGGCACACTCATCACTGACAACATTTTTTGAACCCAGTAAGATAACATTCTGGATACCATTATTCTTAATAAAATCAATAGACTCCTGCTTCAGATTTCCTGATTTATCAGCTAAAAGAATCGGATAACCATTTGCATAACTCCAGGAGGAAGCTGATGTGGCATCTGCTGCTTTCATGCCTGTAGCTACAAAGACTGTATCCGTCGCTTTAACCTTAACAGTTTCTTCAGCGATCTTAAGGGCTGTCTCATAGCGGTCATCTCCGGCTACCATTTCAACTTCAACATTGCATTCTTTTTCCAGGCTTTCTGTAACAGCAGTTGACATACCCTTGCCAAGGATAATAACTTTCTTAACCGTTCCCTTCCATTCTTCATTAAGAAGATCTTTTACATTATCATTTAATGTATCCAGACCATTAAGCAGAATCGGAGCATTCAGGACGCCGGCATAAGCATTGGCTGCCAGTGCATCCGGGAAGTCTGTTCCCTTAACAAGGATCACGGTATCGGCACCGTTCGGATAGGCCTCTTTAGCAATATCAACGGCTGTCGCATAGCGATTTGTTCCTGCCAGACTGGTATAGAAGCGTGTCGTTTTCTTAACTTTAAGTTTGCCTGACTTGTAAACAAAAGTATAATTTTTTGCAGAACCGCCCTTAGGAGAAAGTGTGTAAGTTCTCGTATTAAGGGTTGTTGGTGCAGAAACTACAGGAGCTGCATAATCTGCTGCAGTTTCTGCTGTCTCGTCATTAACGAAGCCTTCAACTTCAACCTTAAGTTCCGGTGTTTCATTGCGGTCAATCGTTTCACTGACATAGGTTGCTGTCAATGTAGCAGGCTTAATTTCCCATGTTACTGTAATGGGATCCGTAGTGCCATCCGGCCATGTGCCGCCCACTTCGGTATAATGGTTCTGCAGCGTCAGTGTTGTGGTATAAACGCCTGCATCTGTCGCCTTTGTTGTGCC
>CAVDGK010000257.1:0-2789 GCA_963607995.1 Oscillospiraceae bacterium
TCATTTTCCAGGGAAACTTTAATTCTCTCATCCTGCTTTTGCTTAGCTTCTGCTTCAGTTTTTTTTCTAGCCTCTTCTGCTTCACGTCTTTCTTTAGCTTCCTTGCGAAGCTGCTCATATTTCTCCGGATCTTTTTTCTTAAGTTTTTTCAGCTTTCTTCTGACCTTTTTCCGGCTTTTCTTTTTTGTAAATAAAGCTTTTATTTTTTCAATATGAATACCAAAAATCCGAATATGCCATGTAAGCTTCTTTTCTTCATTTTTATCTATTTCAGCTATAACAGATAAGGCATGTAAAAGCCAGGTGATACGAATTTCTCCGATAATATTTCCGTCCTTGGCAGTTCCTGTTCCCCGATACCGAACCGGCACAAATAAAACAAGGCATACTAAAAGCAGAATGATTCCTATGATCACCAACAGAATAATGCCTATAATTTTTAATACGGTCAGTATAATCAAGGTTACTTCTCCATCAGGTAGGTTTTTAAATCTGCTTTTCCGGTTGCATCAACAGCTTCCCGGGCTATTTTTTCAATCAGTTCAAATGCTTCTGTTTTTCCACAGGCTATTCCTACAACCTCCGGTATCCGTCTTTCAACCGTTTTTTGAAAAAGATAAAAACTGCTTATAATATCCAATTGATTATGCGGTGACGTTGCATATGTAATCAGGTAAATATTCCGAACCGGTATACTGTCATTAAGTTTTCCGATAATTTCACCAAGATTTTTTTTCGCATTTTCCCCTGTATACAAATATCGATACCATTTCAGCATAATGCCACCCGTTAAATATTAACTACAATATAATTTTCGATATGAGAACCGTTTAGTGACTCAAATTCGATTCAGTGTTTCGCAAAGCATTTCTATTTATAGTCTTCAAAATTCAGTTCTCCGTTCAGAAGAGTTTTCTTTCAACTTACTTTAGTTTCCTTCTACTGAGCCTGTTTAACTGAATTTAAATAGGTTGAAAATAAAGAAGCTGCAATGGGCACAGCTGTAGCCGAACTTGAGCCACCGCCTTCAGCTACTATAGCTACTACGAGTTCCGGGTCCTCCGGATTTAAAACACCTACAAACCATGAATTAGCCGTAGTCGATCCATCTGCATTTACAACATCCGCTGTACCTGTCTTACCGGCGGCATCAAATCCACAATCCCGCAGATATGTTGCCGTTCCTTCTGAAACAACAGCTTTCATAATATCCAGTAAAGCATCAGCCTCATCTGAATCGATAAGCTGTGTATAAACTTCAGGCCCTTTCTGACTAACCTGATCCCCATTGGCATTCTTTACCCCAGAAACCAGCATAGGTTTCATAAGAGTTCCTCCATTAGCAATGGCGCAGGTTACCAAAGCCATCTGATATGGCGTTGCCAGCGTTGTTCCCTGACCAAAGGATGCCTGTGCAAGTTCAAAAATATCAGATGAGTTATTAACAGAAAAGGAAGCCGAATTATAAGTCAGATCGTAGGGCAAATCCTTATTAAAGAGCAGAGTTTCAGCTGCATCCCGAAGTTTTGAAGCCCCCAGTTCAAGGCCCATGGAAATAAAAGCACAGTTACAGCTGTTGGCAAAAGCACTTTTCAGATCTAACTGTCCGTGGACTTCACCGCCGGCACAATGATCGGTATGTTCACCCACTGTAATTTCACCGGTGCACTCATAAGAAAAGTCATCAAAACTGCCATGCTCCTTATAATAAGCATAAGCTGTTACAATCTTAAATATAGAACCCGGTGTATATTTTCCCTGCGTTACACGATTAACTAAATTAGAAGCCGAACTGTCCGATACCAGATCATTCCAGTCAGTTGACAAGGTATTAGGGTCAAAATCCGGTTTCGAAACCATGCAATAGATTTCTCCCGTTTTGGGATTCATAGCTATAACAGCGCCATTATAATCTCCAAGTGCATCATAGGCTGTCTGCTGCAAGCTGGTATAAAGTGTTGTAACAACCGTATCTCCCGGATTTTTCTGATCCAGAAAGTCGTTTACCACATGATCAACCACATTATTATGTGCCGTCAGAAGAGTATAATTTTCTTCCGATTCAAGCCCGTTCTTACCATTATTAACATAACCTACCACATGGGCAAAAAGTCTCCCATAAGGATAAACACGGCTTTCATTTCCATCTCCATTTACATCAGTCCGGGCCAGAATATTTCCATCCGCACTTTCAATGGAGCCTCTCACGACGTATTCAGCCTGAGAATCCTGACGTTTATTGTAGGAGCTTTTAAGTACATCATCTTTCAGATAAACATTAAAATAAACAATATAACCTATCAATAAAATGAATAAAGCTGCAAATCCATAAAAATAGCCAGGTAGATCCGACTTTTTTTTCTTTTCTTTTTCTTATTTTTTTCAACCTTAATCTGATCTGATTCAACCTGACCGCCCTTCTCATCCAGAATATCCTGAATGTTCTGACCGATCAGATTTTCAGTTGTATCAAAGCTTTTCCTGTTTCTTTCTTTCAATCTTTTCTTCCTCATCTTCCCGGAGAATATAAAGTCCCTGGATAATCGCCAGCATAATAATGGTGCTCATAACGGAACTGCCGCCATAGCTGACCAATGGGAGCGTAATTCCGGTCATAGGAATAAACTTTGTGACACCGCCAACTGTTAAAAAGACCTGGAACGCATATTCCGTGCCAAGGCCTAAGGCAATAAGCTTATAAAAGGGTTTTCTGATAACCACCGCCATATTGACGATCAAAAGAAAAAGTGACATGCATACCAAAAGAAGGCAGATGGCAAACACAGCAC
>CAVDGK010000258.1:0-2780 GCA_963607995.1 Oscillospiraceae bacterium
CCCCGGAACTCCATTCATAATGCCGGCCTTCCCTGGGAATTAGGTCTTGCCGAGACTCACCAGACCCTGCTTCTTAATGGCCTTAGAAATAAGGTAAGAATCGAGACCGACGGCAAGCTGATGACCGGCCGTGATGTGGCTATCGCAGCTCTTCTGGGCGCCGAAGAATTTGGCTTTGCTACAGCTCCCCTTGTTGTTATGGGCTGCGTCATGATGAGAGTCTGCAACCTGGATACCTGCCCCATGGGCGTGGCTACCCAGAATCCGGAACTGAGAAAGCGCTTTATGGGTAAGCCGGAATATGTCATTAATTTCATGAAATTTATGGCAGAGAACCTTCGGGAATATATGGCACGTCTTGGCTTCCATACTGTGGATGAAATGGTAGGCCGATCAGATCTCCTTAAGATCAAGGATAATCTGACAGAAGCCGAGAAGCATATTAACCTGGATAATATCCTGAACAATCCTTTTGCCGGAGACAAGAATGTAAAGAATACTTTCGAACCGGAGCATGTTTATGATTTCCATCTGGAAAAGACTATGGACGAAAAGGTTCTTCTGAAACAGCTTTCTCCTGCCATTGCAGCTAATAAAGCTAAGAATCTGACGGTGGATGTCGTTAATACAGACCGTGCTTTCGGTACCATCCTTGGTTCTGAAATCACAAAGAAGCTGGGAAATAAAGCTCAGGAAAATCAGTACAGTATTCACTGCAATGGTTCAGGTGGTCAGAGTTTCGGTGCCTTTATTCCGAAGGGCCTGACTCTGGAACTGGAAGGCGATTCCAATGACTATTTTGGTAAGGGTCTTTCCGGCGGTTCACTGATTCTCTATCCGCCAAAGGGTTCTACCTTTAAGGCTGATGAAAATATTATCGTAGGAAACGTTGCACTTTACGGTGCTACCAGCGGTAAAGCCTTTATCAGTGGTGTGGCCGGCGAACGTTTTGCCGTTCGTAACTCCGGTGCCATTGCCGTTGTAGAAGGTGTTGGCGATCATGGCTGCGAATATATGACCGGCGGTCGCGTGGTTATCCTTGGTACCACAGGCAAGAACTTTGCAGCCGGTATGAGCGGTGGTATCGCTTATGTCTTTGATGAAAAGAATGATCTTTATACTCGTCTCAACAAAGGCATGGTTGCTTCCTATGAGCTGACTGATAAGTATGATGTGGCTGAACTGAAAAATATGATCGAGGAGCATGTCTTAAGAACAGGTTCTGAAAAGGGCCGCATGATCCTTAATGATTTCGAGACATATCTGCCGAAATTCAAGAAGATCATTCCTCATGATTATGAAAAGATGCAGCGCCTTATCGGCCGCATGGAACAGAGAGGTCTTTCAGAAGAACAGGCATTGATTGAAGCATTCTACGCATCAAAGAAGGAGGCATAAGCGATGGGAAAGGCAACAGGATTTTTAGAATACGAACGCAAAGTCTCCTCTGAAAAGGAACCGAAGGAGCGTATTGCAAATTTTAAAGAGTTTCATGATTATTTAAGAACAGATGAACAAAGAACCCAGGCAGCCCGCTGCATGAACTGCGGTGTTCCCTTCTGCCAGTATGGCAAACCGATTATGGGAATGGCCAGTGGCTGCCCGCTGCATAATCTTATTCCGGAATGGAATGATCTGGTTTACCGCGGCTGTTTTGATCTGGCTTATGAAAGACTTTCAAAGACCAGCAACTTCCCGGAATTTACATCCCGGGTTTGCCCGGCTCTGTGCGAAAATGCCTGCACCTGCGGTCTTCATGATGCTCCGGTATCAACCAAAGAAAATGAAAGAGCCATTATTGAATCGGCTTTCAAAAATGGCCTGGTAAAGCCCCGTATTCCAAATACCCGTACAGGCAAGAAAGTAGCTGTCATCGGTTCTGGTCCTTCCGGCCTTGCAACAGCTGATCTTCTTAACCAGAGAGGTCATTTAGTAACAGTATTTGAAAGAGATGACCGGGTAGGGGGCCTTCTTATGTATGGCATTCCTAACATGAAGCTGGATAAGAAAATCGTTGAGAGACGAATCGAGCTTATGAAGGCTGAAGGCATTACTTTTAAAACCGGCGTTAATGCCGGCGTGGATATTACGGCTAAGGAACTTCTTAAGAAATTTGACCGGGTGGTGCTGTGCTGCGGCTCTCGGAATCCACGTGATATCAAAGCACCGGGAAGAGAAGCGGAAGGCATTTATTTTGCGGTAGATTTCCTGACACGGAACACCAGAAGCCTTCTTGATTCAAAGCTTAAGGACAAGAAATTTGTTTCCGCAAAGGATAAGAATGTCATTATCATCGGAGGCGGTGATACAGGTAATGACTGTGTCGGTACCTGTATGAGACATGGATGCAAGTCTGTCACTCAGCTTGAAATGATGCCTATGGCACCCGAAAAGAGATTAGATAGCAATCCATGGCCGGAATGGCCTCGCATTAAAAAGACGGATTACGGCCAGCAGGAAGCTATTGCTGTATTTGGACATGATCCCCGTCTTTATGAAACAACAGTTAAAGAATTTGTGAAGGATGCCAAAGGCAAACTGAAAGCCGTTACAGTTGTTAAGCTGGATTGGCATACGGATAAGGAGACAGGCAGAAGAGTCTGCACACCTATTGAAGGCAGTGAGAAAACATTGCCCTGTGAGCTTCTTCTTATTGCTGCCGGCTTCCTTGGAAGTGAAAGTGCCATTACAGAAGCTTTCGGCGTGAAGGTTGACGGAAGAACAAATGTTTTGACAGACAAAGGTGCTTATAAAACCAGCGTAAATCGTATCTTTACGGC
>CAVDGK010000259.1:0-2770 GCA_963607995.1 Oscillospiraceae bacterium
GTCCTATAAAGAATTTTAAAAAACAGAAAGTCATAGTTATTCTTCGGAAGATTACGATTCGGAGGAGGAAGTTACGGAGACGCCGGAGGCAACGGCAACAGAGACACCGGAAACAACTCCTTCGGAAAGTGTGACACCGGAAGCTGATAATTCCTCCGATGGGGATGATTCGGATGATGACGGCTGGTATGACGACAATAGCGATAGCGACAGTGACGACGATGATGACCTGGATCCTTCGGAGTTTGATAATTATGATAGCGATGATTATGGCTATGATGACTCCGCTGCCCGAGGAGAATAATCCATAGGATAATTTTGCTGTCTATAGGGAGATGAAATGGCTAATCGTCATATGTAATAGTCATATATAATAGGGACAATTTCCTTCAATTCAACCAAAAATTCCAGATGCATTAAAAAATTTCTTCTTATTAAAAGGAAAAATAAATGCTATAATAAACATGTAGTTTTGTTGGAAGGGAGGAAAAGATATGTTTCAGATCGGCGAGCTGATTATACATGGGACCAATGGTGTTTGTGAAGTTGCAGAGATTACCAAGCTTAGTATGCCGGGTGCAGACAATGACAGGATGTATTATGTTCTTCGGCCTTATTATCAAAAGGGCGGCAAGATATTCAGCCCTGTGGACAGTGATAAGGTATTGATGAGAAAGGTTATCACTAAAGATGAGGTGGAACAGTTACTTGAGGAGATGCCGACCATAGGGACTCTTTGGGTGGAAAATGAAAGACTCAGGGAGAATCAATATAAGGAATGCGTTCGCACAGGTGATTGTAGGGAATTGGTAAAGATCATTAAGACCTTATATACCCGCAAGATGGATCGTATGGCCCAGGGAAAACAGGTGACGTCGACAGATGAACAATATCTTAAAATCGCAGAGGATAGTCTCTATTCAGAGATGGCTATTGCCTTGGGAATTCCCAGAGACAAAGTGAAAGAATATATTATTTCTTACCTGAAAAAGTGGGATGAAGAGCAGGAAAAGTTAAAAGATAAATAGTATATAGAAAGAATGCTGATGCAAGATCAGAGAGAATTAGATGAGGACAGAACGGGATTGCCGGTGCTGTCCTTTTTCTTTTATGCCCAGCTAATAGGACTTTTATAAGGTAATTGTTAATTTGGCCGAAATGTATGGGAATCTGCGTAGAATTTTGCTAAAAAATGCAAAAATTTACAAATACCTACGATTCAAAAAAGATAGTTTTTTGGAATAAACCCCATAAATATAGGATTTGTTCGGACTTTTTTATCTATATTTCCAAACAGGATATATAAAGAGAAAAAATTATCTTGTTGCTATAATAATTACGACAACACACAAAGATGCTAGCGATAGCAGCAAAGAAAAAGGAGAAATTATTATGGATGCAACAATGGAAAAAAGAAAGGCGGCAGATCAAGTAAATCGCCCCAATGCGCAAAGTGAAGATTCATCAGAGAAGCCCTTAAGCTGGGGGACACGAATCGCTTACGGATGTGGTGATGCTGCCTGCAATATTGTTCTTGCAGGAATGATCAATTCCCTGTTGACTCTGTTTTATACAGATTATGCAGGTGTTTCCATCGCAACGGTAGGTTTGGTATTTTTGTTATCTCGTTTTTTTGACGGCACTTCCGATGTGATTATGGGTATCATTGTGGAAAAAACCCATTCCAAGTGGGGCAAGGCAAGGCCGTGGATCCTATGGACCTCGGTGCCATATGTAATCTTTTCTATCGCCTTATTTATGGTGCCGCAAACCAATGAGACCCTGCAGTTTTGGTATATGTTTGTCACCTATAATTTGCTGACAACGGTATGTTATACGGCAATCAACGTACCTTATGGAACTCTCTCCACCTTAATGACCAGATCTTCTAAAGAAAGAGATATGCTTTCTGTAGTGCGTATGTCTTTGGCACCGGTAGGCCGTCTGGTGGCGGTTACCTTTTCCCTTCCGGTAGTAAAACTGTTTGGAAATGAGCAGGCAGCCTGGGTTAAGGCTATGATTATGTGGGCAGCCATTGCCTTTGTTCTTTTGGTTGTTTGTTTTGCAAAATGCAAAGAAACAGTTCATGTTTCTGTAAGTCAGGAGAAAAAAGCAAAAAATAAGGTGGGATTTGCTAAGAGTGCAAAATCCCTGTTGGGAAATGTATATTTCTGGGCTACTTTGATTCTCTGGACTGTTACCGTTGTTCAGCAGACACTGGTAGGAACCTTACTTCCTTACTATTGTAAATATATTTTCAATAACGATGATCTCTACAGTATCATCTATATGGGTGAAAATATTACCTTGATTCTGGGTGCTTTAATCTGTCCTATGCTTTTGAAGCGGTTTAATAAGAGAGATCTTTGTCTGGCAGGCTGTATCATTGCTGTGATAGCACAATTGGGTCTCATGGTGAACCAGCATAGTTTTACCTGGCTTTTGGCGGTAACAATAGTAAGAGCCATCGGTCAGGCTCCCATCACTGCAGTCATCTTTGGTATGATGGGTGACGTGGTAGAATATGGCCAATGGAAATTCCACATTCGTCAGGAAAGCCTAATCTTTGGTGGTGGATCTTTGGGATTTAAGATTGGAAGTGGCGTCTCAGCAGCCATCACTACATCTCTTTTAGGTATTGCTGGTTTCGTAAGCTCTGCAAGCGGCGGAGCTGCTCAGCCGGAATCAGCAAAGGCTATGATCATCAATATTTATCAGTATGGTATCCTGGGAATCTGGGTGGTAGCAGTGCTGGTACTTCTTTTCTACA
>CAVDGK010000260.1:0-2764 GCA_963607995.1 Oscillospiraceae bacterium
CCGAAAATGTACTGAGCCGCACTTCGGTTTTTCTCATCATTTCTTTGCTCCTCCCTCCAGGCAGCCGATTTACAAAGACACGATCCACATCTTTCTCTGAATTTCCAAGAAATATATCTGTCATTTTTTCCTTTCCGGCCGTCTAAATAGATGATAAATCACCCCTTTCCTTTTATTCAATATTCCCCTCAATAGTTAGTTTCTAAAATAAAAAAACAGTCTCTAAAATAAACTTTTTATAAAACCCAAGAACACTTACAACCTTTAGACGGTGGGTACTCTTGAACGAGGTGCCGTTTTTATATGAACAAATAGAGGAGCATCTTGCGAATATCCTCGGCATAAAAAAAAACGGTATAGCATTTTAAGCCATACCGTTCTTTATTTAAATTTATTTCTTCGGATCTTTCTCTCTTACTTCTGCTTATCAGCTGCCCTAAGCAGTATAAAGCCCAATGCAAAAAAGATAGCAAGACAAGAAAGAGCCACATTTATGGTACCGCCGGCCAGCTTCACCCAGACAATAACAAGCGACCCCAAAAACGATGCACCTTTTGCAAATATATCATAAATACCAAAATATTCTCCGGCACAGTCTGCCGGAATGATCTTGGAATAATAGGAGCGTGACAGGGACTGAATCGACCCCTGGAAGCAACCTATACCAAAAGCAAGAATAGCAAAGCGTACCAAATTTGTCAGAAACAGGGCATACAGACATAGAAAGAAATACCCTACAATGCATATTTCGATAAGGGTAGCGGTACTGAAACGTCTGGAAAGTCTCGCAAAAACAAGAGCCCCGCCAAAAGCCACTACCTGAGTCAGTAAAAGGAATATTACCTGACCTACTGTATCAAGATTTAAATCTGTTCCCACATTGATACAATTATCAATAATGGTTCCCACCCCATCGATATACAAAAAGAAAGACAGAAGAAAAAGCAGGACTTTCCGGTCTCCTGTCGCAATTTTTTTCAAAGTTGAGAAGATCTCTCCAAAGGTAGATTTAATGGATGTCTCAGCCGATTTTCGATAATTTTTCTGACGATAATTTTTCAAAAGTGGGATGGTCACTGCCAGCCACCACAAAGCTGTTATGCCAAAGCCGATTCCTTTGGATATCGTTCCAGGCAAAACTCCCACCATATCCGGTCCAAGAATATAAGCCACTAAAGCAATGGCGAAGGGAATGCAGGATCCAATATACCCCCAGGCATAACCATAAGATGAAACCTCATCCATTCTCTCTTCTATTGTAACATCTCCCAGCATGGAGTCGTAAATGGTTAGGGAGAGACTGTAGGAAAGCTTCGTTGCAACATAGACAATAAGAAAAAGAAGCCATCCTGTCACCAAGCCATTAAGCAGACAGCCTATGACCCCTACTGCCATACTCAGTGTAAAAAGGCGTTTCTTCCAGTCTTTCCGATCTGACAAGGCTCCGCATACCGGCCCCAGCACAGCAGCAATTATAGTCACCACTGCAATCGCCAGAGAATAATAGGCTGTAGCCTCATCCGATGTCAACCCATCCGGTCTAATAGCCACTTCCTTAAACCAAATTGGAACCAGGGAGCAGGCCAGCATGGTAAAGGCCGAATTTCCTACATCATACAAAACCCAGGAGAGTTCCTGCTCTGAAAGCCCCCGGAATGCTTTCAGACGGCTAAGTTTCTTGACGATACCACTCATATTTTCCTACTCCTGAATTCTGTATTTCCTATCTTTAAAACAGACTTAATCCGCTAATTTTCAAACCGCACTTGCTGCCTTCTCATTTTTGACCCATTTCATAACTGTCTGATCATGTAAAGACAAAGTGCATCACGTTTTCTTTTTTAAAGTCATTATAGCGAATCTATGTAAAATAAATATGCCAACTTTGTAAAATGTTTAATTTTTTGTCCCAAAGCAAAGTTTTTCAACCAGATAAAGATCTTTATTCGAATACCGGTGATACCCTGGAATGGACTCCGGAAATTGATGCTGTCAAATGACTTTATCGGATAGACATTCGGAATAAATAGCATTCCGGGCAATGGGAATCGATAATCCCGACAGCCTGCAAATAAGCATAAATCACTGTACTGCCAACGAATTTCATGCCGCGTTTTTTCAGATCTTTTGAAATAGCATCAGAGAGTTCTGATGTGGTGCGATGAATTTCATAAATCACTTTTTCATCAGACCAATGCCAAAGGTAATCTGAAAAGCTTTGCCACTCCTGCTGAATCTCGCGAAAAATTTTAGCATTTGTAACCGCCGCCTGGATCTTCAACCGATTTCGGATAATGCCCGGATCCTTTTTCAGGCTCTCCAGCTTTTTTTCATCATAGCTGCAGATTTTTTCCAAGTCAAAATCATCAAAGGCTTTTTGAAAGGCTTCCCTTTTATTGAGCACGCATTCCCAGGAGAGACCTGCCTGGAAGCATTCAAGGATGAGCATTTCAAAAAGCTTATGATCATCATAAACGGGCACCCCCCATTCTTCATCATGGTAGCGAACATATTTTTCATTTTTAGGATTCGCCCAGCTGCAGCGAATCTTTCCATCTGACCATTCCATATTCAATCCTCAAATTAAGTACAAAAAGTATAGTTTTTTGATACGTACGAGCTTGTCCTAGCACTCCTGCACGGCAAGACACGCTCCCGCTCCGCTCGTCGAGCAGCGGACACTAAATTCGTTCATCGCTAAAGCTTGAACTCATTAAGTGCCGGCCTCCTCGAGGGTCTTCCTTAGCAGGGGTGCATAGGCCTT
>CAVDGK010000261.1:0-2764 GCA_963607995.1 Oscillospiraceae bacterium
CAATGTATCCAGTACCTCTCCCAGCTGTTCCTTCAGTAAGGTAAATGCAGCTGCATCGGCAGGAACCGGTACATTTTCATCTTGGATAAAGTCACCAAGATGGCTGTCTTCCTCTTCACCGATGGGGGTTTCAAGAGAAACCGGTTCCTGTGAAACTTTCAGGATTTCACGAACCTTTTCCGGTGACATATTCATTTTTTCAGCAATTTCATCTGGGGTAGGTTCACGTCCCAGTTCCTGAAGGAGCTGACGGGATACACGAACCAGTTTATTAATGGTTTCAACCATGTGAACCGGAATACGGATGGTTCTTGCCTGGTCAGCGATAGCACGGGTAATAGCCTGACGAATCCACCAGGTTGCATAGGTTGAAAACTTAAATCCCTTATGATAATCATATTTTTCAACAGCTTTGATAAGTCCCAGGTTGCCTTCCTGAATAAGATCCAGGAAAAGCATGCCGCGGCCCACATAACGCTTGGCAATAGACACAACCAGACGAAGATTGGCCTCTGCCAGCTTCTGCTGAGCTGCCTTACCTTCTTCGCCGCCCTTTTCCATCTGCTTAGCCAGTTCAATTTCCTGTTCTGCTGTCAGAAGGGGAACCTTGCCGATTTCCTTCAGATACATACGGACCGGATCTTCGATGGAAATGCCTTCCGGAACGGACAGGTCGATTTTTTCCATATCAACCTCTTCCATTTCCTTCTCATCAATGTCATCGTCATCATTATCAAGGAGAAGAACCTCATCCTCAGCCCCCGGTGAGTCATTCATACGAAGGACATCAATATCATTGGCTTCAAGATACTCAAGGATTTTCTCCATATCCTCTGTAGTGAGCGGAATATCCTTGAAAGCATCATTGATTTCCTGATATTCCAGAACCTTCTTTTTGCTGTTTGCTTTCACCAGAAGTTCTGTCAGATGCTGGGAAAATAAAGCTTCATTGTCTGTCATTTTTTAACCTGCCTTTAATTTTTACGAGAGATGGAAAACCTTACCGCTTTTTTCCAATTCCTCGATATTTTTCTTTTTATTCATCAGCTCTGTGAGGACCAGCATATCCCGTCCATCCCAGTTCTTGAGTTTTTGTTCATTGCTTTGCTTCATAACCTTTATCACCGTATCCGTGAAAGCCCGATTCTGCTCATTTTCTGAATTCACATGGATCACCGTATGGAAAAATCCTGCAATTTCCTGCTGTGACTCCGGGTCTGTAAAGGCATTAAGAAGCGCCGCTTCCTTAATCTCCCCTGCCTCATACTGGGCGTAAAGTTTCTCCGCTATCTGCCGACAAAGGGGATCCTGATAATCATCCGGTTTTATATAATCCTCCGTCAGCTTAAAAGCTGAAGGAAAATTAACCAGATAAGTTAGAAGAAGTTTTTGTGAAAGCCTGTCCATATCATTCTCTGCTGCCGGAACCTCTCCCGTTTTCTTCGGTTTCTGATAGGATTCTGCCGGTGTTCCGGAAAGGGCCGTCTTATTTACAAGCTTTCTTAAACCATCCTCCGAAATATGATACATCCGGGAAACAGCCTTAAGATAATTTTCCCGCTCCAGCTCTTCCGGAAAATCCAGAAGCTTTGTTGCAATCCTGTGCTGGAAAGCTGTCTGTCCCTGGGGATCATTTAAATCAAATTCATAAGAGATCTGACGGATTTCAAACATAAAAGCATTTTCTGCCTGATCCAGCCTTTCCTTCAGTTTCTCTGCTCCATCACCGTTAATAAACTCATCCGGATCCTTATAAGGTTTCATATTAACTACACGGGCACTGATGCCGGCTCCTTTCAGAATCGGTATAGCCCGGATAGCTGCCATGGTACCAGCCCCATCACTATCATAAAGTAGCCGCACTTCCGATGTATAACGACTAAGAAGCTTTGCCTGCTGGGGTGTCAGTGCCGTTCCCAGGGAAGCTACCGCATTTGTAAAACCGGCCTGATGCATGGAAATAACATCCATATAGCCTTCGCAGAGAATCATATATTTTTCTCTGCTGGTTCTGGCAAAATTTAGACCGAATAGATTAAGTCTCTTATTAAAAAGCTCTGTCTCGGGAGAATTTAAATATTTAGGCTTTCCATCCCCCAGTACTCGTCCACCAAATCCAATGACCCGGTTTCTAACATCGACAATAGGAAACATAACCCGGTTCCAGAACTTATCGCTGTAGCCGTATTTTTCATTATAGACAAAAAGTCCCGATTCATTTAATCGTTCGTCCGACCAGCCTTTTTTCTTCAGGTAATGATAGAGATCATTGGAAAATTTATCGGAATAGCCCAGACAAAAGTGCTTAATGGTCTCATCACTCAACTGTCTTTTCTTAAGATAAGCCAAACCGCTTTTTCCATTTTCCTGCTTTAAAAGATAATTAAAATAGGCTGCTGCCTGCTTATTAATCTCGAAAAGCTGCTGACGCCGGTCTGCCTCAACCTTGGATTCCTTCGTTTCCTTTGCTTCCGGAAGGCGAATTCCTGCCCTGTCTGCCAGCATCTGCAAGGATTCCTGAAATCCTGACTGATAATAGGACATAACAAAGGTCAGAACATTCCCGCCTGCGTGACAACCAAAACAATAGTACATCTGCTTGCTTTGGCTGACACTGAAAGATCCTGTTTTTTCATTATGGAAGGGACACAGGCCGACATAATTCGACCCACTCCTTTTTAATTTAACGACAGACCCGATGACATCCACAATATCATTGGCTGACCGCACTTCCTCAATAACATCTTCTGAATAACGCATTAAT
>CAVDGK010000262.1:0-2763 GCA_963607995.1 Oscillospiraceae bacterium
CAGCAGTATACGATTCTCTTTGGTTTTGCCGGCATTGCATCCACAACGACCAATGCAACCATCACAAACTGCTCAAATGAAGCGGATATTGCCGGCATTGTCTATGAAACAGGCGGTATCGTTGGACTGGCTACAGATACGACGATTGAAAAATGCGTTAATAACGGAAGGATTTCTTCAGGCGGCTGGACGAGCTATTATCAGAATGGTACCGGCGGTATCGTTGGTATGGTAAGAGGTACCATCAACATTACAGATTGCTACAATACCGGCGATGTCAGCATCTATTATTCAAAAGAAGAAACCATGGCTGTAGGCGGTATTGTTGGTACAACGAATTATACCAGCAAGACGACCCTCACCATGACCAATTGCTATAATAGCGGCAAGGTGAGTGCTGATCCTGCAACAAAGGCTTCGGTTGGAGCTTTGTTTGGCAGTAAACAGAATAATTCAAATGCAACAGTTACGGCAGTAAATTGCTATTATCTCGATACATCAGCTGATGCAGCAGTTGTTGACAGTGGCGCTGCAGCTTACACAGCCCTTGATGGGCTTTCAGCTTCAAGCCTCGGCGATGCCTATATTGACAGCTGTCCGTCACCGGTTTTTGTGGGCATGACAACAGCTGCTCATACAGATACTGACGGTGACAAGATCTGTGACGTCTGCGGCAAGGGACTTGTGGATGTGGCTGATGCAGAAATTAGTGTGGATGATGAAATTTACACAGGTGAAGCTTTGACACCGGCTGTTACTGTGAAAGTTAAAGATACAACACTGACAGCAGGTACAGATTACGAAGTAAGTTATACCGATAATGTCAATGTCGGCACGGCCACAGTCACCATTACTGGCAAAGGCGATTATGCAGGTACAGCTACAAAGACATTCACGATCAATGCAAAAGATGCCAAGGATGCTGTTATTGCTGATATTGATGATCAGATTTATACAGGCAGCGAACTGACACCGGGTGTGACGGTAACAGATAATGGGAAGACACTGACGGCTGATACCGATTACGAAGTCAGCTATACAGAAAATGTCAATGTTGGCACGGCAACGGCAACAGTCACCTTTAAAGGCAACTACAAAGGTACTTTAACAAAGACATTTACAGTTATTGCAAGAGATCTTAAGGATGCTGTTTTTGATGATATCGATACAGTGATCTACAATGGTGAACCTCAGACACCGGCGGTTTCTGTAACGGATAATGGAATCACGCTGATACAGGATAAAGATTATGAGGTCAGCTATTCTGATAATATCAATGCCGGCGGTGCCCGGATAATCATTACCGGTAAAGGCAACTATACAGGAACAGCAGAGACGACCTTCGTCATTGGTACAAAACTTATTGATGGTGCCGTCATCAGTGATATCGAAGATCAGACTTACACAAGAGAAGAGATTACCCCGGATGTAACGGTAACGCTTGAAGATAAGGAACTCGTAAAAGACAAAGATTATGAAGTGCTTTACAGTGATAATACCAATGCAGGTACAGCGACCGTAACGGTTAATGGCATTGGCAACTATGTAGGAAGTGTTACAAAGACCTTCACCATCAAGACAATGGTTGAATATGTAGCCGGTGACAACCGTTGGGAGACAGCAGCTGCAGCAGCAAAAACCGCCTATCCTGAAGGTGCTTCAACTGTTATCCTGGTAACAGGCAACAACTTCCCGGATGCTTTGACAGCTAATGCTCTGGCAGGTGCTCTTGACTGCCCAATCCTTCTTTCACGCCTTGACAGTGTTCCGGAAGCAACGGAAGAGCTCCTTAAGGAGTGGAACAATCCGAACATCATCCTTGTTGGCGGTAACTGGACTTGCGAAGATGAACTGAATACTCTGGGTACGATCACTGAAAGAATTGCCGGCAAGAACCGCTATGAGACAGCTGAAAAGGTTGTTGAATATGGTCTTGAAAAAGGCCTTTTCGATACGGATGAGGTAATCGTAGCGACAGGTGCAAAGGCAGCAGATGCCCTGTCCATGTCTGCATGGGCCTTTAAGTATAAGATGCCCATTCTTCTTGCAAATTCAAAGGGTGAATTTACAGAAAATACCCAGACTCTTCTTGAAAAGTTTGATATGGTTTACGTGGCCGGTGCAAGCAGTTGTGTTAAGTCGGCGGCGCTTTCAAAAGCAGGCTTTGCTCAGTGGAAGGGTAATATGGTTCGTCTCTATGGCGACAACCGTTATGAGACATCCTATGCTATCGCCCGTTACTTCTTAACTGAATACGAAGGCGAAAAAGGCAAGGTTAGTGAAACCTGTTACGCCATGGGTCTTGATGAGAACTATCCGGATGCTTTGGTAGGCGGTATGATTGCCGGCAGAGCCGGAGCACCGATCATCCTGGTATCAGGCAGTTCATCAGCTGATGTAAACCTTGATCTAACCAAGACGGTGATCAAGAATGGAAATCCCAACATGGTTTACTTCCTGGGAGTCATTAAGAACGAAGAAAATCAGACAGTTGATGCAAATATCAGAGCAGCGCTTGGCGTTGAAGAAAAATCTGAAGCAAATGAAGAATAAATTTGCATCTGCGGGAGATTTTGACAGGATCAGCTAATACAGCTGAATTAGCTTTATAAGTAATCAGGGCACTGTATACAGTTATATGCAGTGCCCGTTTTTTTATCGTATAGGAAACTTCGTTCCTATATGATAAAAAACGTTCCGCGAAAAAATAATTTTTTTTCAAATTTTGCTTGCATTCGAAAATAACTTCGGATATAATATTTT
>CAVDGK010000263.1:0-2762 GCA_963607995.1 Oscillospiraceae bacterium
AATATACATTAACAAGAAGAAAAATTGAATTAATTAAAGCAGTGAAAGACTTGATTATCAGGGATTTCACTGCAAAAAAAGGATGTCATCTCCTGATTTCAGGAAAATGACATCCTTTTTTTGATTTAAGTTTAAGCTTCCTGTGAAGCATGTTCTTTTTTGTATTTAACAGCTGCTGCAATAAAGCCCTTGAAGAGAGGATGAGGTCTGTTGGGACGGCTCTTAAATTCCGGATGAGCCTGAGTTGCCACGAAGAAGGGGTGATCCTTCAGCTCGATCATTTCTACAATGTGACCATCCGGGGAAAGACCGGAGAGTGTAAGTCCGGCATTAACAAGGTCATCTCTGTATTCGTTATTGACTTCGTAACGATGGCGATGACGTTCTGTAATATTTTCACTGCCGTAAAGCTTAATGGCTTTTGTTCCCTTCTGAAGGTGGCAGGGATAGGAACCGAGACGAAGAGTACCGCCAAGATTGGTGACATCTTTCTGTTCCGGTAAAAGGTCAATTACAGGGTGAGTTGTGCTCTTATTAAGTTCGGAAGAGTGAGCATCACTCCAGCCAACAACATCACGGGCAAATTCCACGATAGCCATTTGCATACCAAGACAGAGACCAAGATATGGAATCTTATTTTCTCTGGCATAGCGAATGGAATGGAGCATGCCGGCGATACCACGGGATCCGAAGCCTCCCGGTACGATAATGCCGTCAACATCTTTAAACCATTCCGGGGCATTCTTTTCAGAAACACGTTCGGAATCTACCCATTTGATATTAACCACAGCTTTAGAGGCAATACCGCCATGCTTTAAGGATTCTACAACGGAAATATAGGCATCGTGAAGGGCTGTATATTTTCCAACCAGGGCAACGGTAACTTCGTTGCGGGGATGCTTAAGGTCATGGATCATCTTTTTCCAGTCATCAAGATCCGGAGTCCGGTTTTCGATGCCAAGAGCCCGGCAGGCTACATCACCAAAATGTTCTTCCTCAAGAACCAGGGGAAGCTCATAGAGATATTCAACATCCAGGTTCTGGAGAACATTTTCTTCAGGAACATTGCAGAAGAGGGAGAGCTTTTTACGGATACCATCATCCAAAGGATAGTCTGAACGGCATACCAGAATGTCCGGCTGCATGCCCATTCCCTGAAGTTCTTTGACGGCCATCTGAGCCGGTTTGGTTTTCAGTTCCTGGGAAGCTTTTAAATAAGGAATAAGGGCAACCAGGATAATAATGGCATTTTCACGGCCTACATCATGCTGGAACTGACGAATGGCCTCCAGGAAAGGCTGACTTTCAATATCACCGACAGTACCACCAACTTCCACGATGGAAATGTGGTTATCATCATTTTCATCAGTATAGATACGTGATTTGATCTCATTTGTGATATGGGGGATAACCTGAACGGTACCGCCGCCGTAATCACCATGACGTTCTTTCTGGATAACAGACCAGTAAATCTTACCGGTTGTGACATTGGCGTCCTTTTTCAGATTTTCATCAATGAAACGTTCGTAATGACCAAGGTCAAGGTCGGTTTCGATGCCGTCTTCCGTAACGAAAACTTCACCGTGCTGAACCGGATTCATGGTACCGGGGTCTACATTAATATAAGGATCAAATTTCTGCATGGTGACGGAGTAGCCTCTTGCCTTAAGAAGGCGTCCGAGAGATGCAGCGGTAATGCCTTTGCCAAGACCGGATACGACACCACCCATTACAAATACATACTTACCAGCCATATTTCTTCTCCCATTTTTATAAGAAATCAAACAAAATGAAATAAAAAAGGCGCAGATATCCTAGGAATACCTGGCCATTCAGGAACAATTGAAAAATAAAAAAATACGAAGTCCATTATATTCGTAATCATTTTACAAATCAACTAATTTTTATAAAAGCTCAAGAAAAACCACTGCCTTTGACCGAGTGTACTTTTGAATGAGATGCTGGGTGAGACCCAGCGCTTCGGAGGGCATGGGGTGTTGCTTTTTGTATGAATAAGCAGCGTATTACGAATATCCTTGACAAAAAGATGTGAAATTGGAAAGAAATTATGAGTCTCATGGAAATTAGGCTTTTTCTATATTAATAGTAAATGAACCGGCGAAAGGGGAGTAGATACGGGACTCAATTATAAATATTTTATAATAAAAGTTTAGTTTGCTTGCATTATTTTTTTCTCAATTTTATAATGAACAAGTTATGTAAGGAGGAATTGCATGGCTAACAATAATAATAGAAATAATGCTCCGCAAAACAGAGGTGGTGGACATAAAGGGGCAATGGTTGTCCTGATCTGCGTTCTGTTAAGTCTTGTATGTATGAGCATTTATTCGGGAGCCTTCGCCAGTTCGGCTTCCAGAGAAATTACTTACGACCATTTCATTTCCATGCTGAATGAAAATAAGGTCGCATCCGTTCAGATTGAAAGTGAGACACTGGTCATCACACCGAAGACGACGGATAAGAGCAGTACAGCCGTTATCACGTATTATACGACCATGACGGAAGATGAAACGGCTTTGACCCAGAGACTGGAAAAGGCAGGGGTTGAATTTTCGAAAAAGCAGGTGTCAGCATTCTCGACGATCCTGTCTTCGATTTTAAGTTTTGTCATACCACTGGTGCTTTTCATGATCCTGCTCAATATTCTCATGACGAGAATGAACAAGGGCGGTGGCATGATGGGCGTTGGAAAAAGCCGTGCCAAGTCTTATGTTCAGCAGGAAACCGGTATTACCTTTAAA
>CAVDGK010000264.1:0-2724 GCA_963607995.1 Oscillospiraceae bacterium
GAATAATATACTGCTGGGCATCCAGTTCCAGGTCGGCAAAAACTTCAGCTGCGATGCTTTTGGGTAAAATACGGAATATACGAAGGGATGCTTCATCTTCCATCTCATCCATAGCTGCAGCAATATCTGCTGCATTGGTCTCTTCCATTATTTCCCGAATCTTAAGATAAGCCTTTTCTTCGAGAAGTTCTCTCAAAGTATCCTCTAATGCTATATAGTCCTCCATGGCACACTTCTCCTAAACTCTCTTCCCTCATGGATTTGCTGCTGCAGGCAAGGAAGCAGCCTCTTTTTAAAATGCAGCGGTATTTACCTTCCTAGTTGCCTGCTTATTCACTTTATTCTGATTTGATCTGTTTCTTAATATCCTCCGCCAAAGCCGCCGTAAATTTAGCCGCTCCATTTGAATTTAAATGACGTGAATTACGCCAGTCAGATGAAGCGTCAAGACCAAGATCTGTTATTTCCGCATTTTTATTATAATCAATAAAAGTCAGCTTCATAGCCGCTGCCAGATTAGAAATTGCCTGGTGTTTTCCCTCTGTCCAGGCCGAATCCGGTGTCTTGATCAAAATCAGCTGAATATTATTTTTTTCACATAAATGAACAATTTTATAAAAATAAGAAAGTTCTTCCTGGGAAAGCTCCATTAACGTCTCATCGGTTCCATCAATGCCGGAATAGTCAATGCTTTCCCCTTTTTCCGATCCTTCATAAGGGCAGTACCCCTTCTCTGTAGTTTCGTATTTTTTTCCATTAAGATCAGCATCTGTCAGTTCATCCCAGCGGCTATGATAATCAAGAAGCGTGAAAATCCGCGGCAGCAGACTTTCCCCCTCCATATGAGGCAGCCAGTCCAGAATGGCCGACATTTTCACAGAGGACCATTTCATATCATCAAAAGTCCGTTTGTAAGAGCTGGTCTTCTCATAAGGTTCCAGTTCAAAACCATAAACATCCATGACAATATATTTCGGTGACTGATACCGAAGAAGCTCTTTCATCAGATAGTAGCTTATGGAAAGATCCTGATTTGAAGTTGACAGGTCGAATCCCGAAAGGGCTGTCTCTTCCTCAAACTGTACCGGATTAATGGCATTGTAGACATGGGAACTTCCCAGGAAAACAATATCCATACTATTTTTTTCCTGACTATAAAAGCTCTTCCACATTTCCGTTTCAGGAGAAGCGGCTTCCGTCGAAAAATAATATTTCGGCTGAAGAAGCCCTGTCAAAAAAGAAAAAATAAGAAGACCTACCAAAATGGCTCCCATAACCTTGGCAATCGTCAGAATCTTATTTCTGTCTATATTTTTCTTTCGTCTTCGTCTGCTCAAAATTCACTCCTAAAAGACTAAAGTAAATCGGAGATATCCGTGGCCTGTATAAAACGTGCATTTCGCACCTATTTTTCAAAGGCAGAGTTTTCTCCGACTGAATTAAAACTGTAAATAAATGAAACTTGACGCATCATAAGCTGTTCCATAGATTCCGAAAATCAGAACCCCAAAGATCAGCAAATAAAATACAAGGCAGCGGACAACAAAAGGTTTTCTTAAGATTCGCTTTGTCAGATTAAGTCCCTGCTCCTGAAGAATACTGATAACAAATACCAGAATAAGACTCAGAATAAGAAGAATCCAGTTAGGTCCGGAAAGTCCCAGGTTCTGAACCCAGGTGCCAAAATCGCCTGCAAGCCACCCTACAAAAAGCTGGTGCAAAACTGAAAACGCTTCCGAAACTGAAGAAGCTCTGAAAAAAACCCAGGCAAGCATCATCCAGACAAAGACCCAGAAACGCTGCCAGATCACAACACCAAAACCGTCCTCTTTCCATGAAAAATGCTCATAAATATTAAGGCGGTAAGGTTTTACAAGACGCCCAACGATCTGGAAAAGACCATTTAAAAGGCCCCAGATCACAAAAGTAAGGCCCGCACCATGCCAGATTCCGCTGATCAGAAAGACAACGAGAATATTAAGCATCTGACGCCCGGAACCTTTTTTATTTCCGCCTAAGGGAATATAAATATAATCCCGAAGCCAGGAAGTCAGGGAAATATGCCAGCGTCTCCAGAAATCGGCAACACTTGTAGCAAGATAAGGTCTTTTAAAGTTTTCCGGAAGTTTATATCCCAGAAGACGGCCAATGCCAAGGGCCATCAAGGAGCATCCGGCAAAATCAAAATAAATCTGAAGTGCATATGCAGCCATGGCAAGAAGCACCACAGGTCCCGGATGAATGGCAATATCACCATAAACCGTATCCACGATAATACCAAGGCGATCTGCCAGTACCATTTTCAAAAAACAACCGGCCAGGAAATAAAGCATACCTCTCTGAAGCAGTTTCCAACTCAGGCGAAGTCGCCTTCCCTTAAGCTGGATCATCAGATTATCAGCACGATCAATGGGTCCGATAAGCATTTCCGGGAAAAAGCCCACAAAAGCAAGAACTAACAGAAGGCTGTCCTCAGCTTCTGTTTTTCCCATATGAACATCTGCCAGATACCCTACTGATTTGAAGGTAAAGTAGGAAATACCCAAAGGCACCACCAAAGAGGAACCAAGACCGGTATATTTAAGAAGTCCCAGCGGCAAAAGGGCTATGATAACGGATGCAGCAAATAAAACTGTGCCATGAGGCCGACCTAAAAGCCTGCCAAAGAACCAGATCAGAATTGAAAAAAGAATTAAAAATGGCAGTATCTTCCAGTTATACAAG
>CAVDGK010000265.1:0-2716 GCA_963607995.1 Oscillospiraceae bacterium
CTCTGGATGAAGTTCTTGCAGCAGCTCAGAAGGCTAAAGATAATACAAGAACAGTTGGTTTTGCTTTGACACCCTGCATTATTCCAGAAGTTGGACATTCAAACTTCACTCTTGGTGAAAATGAAATGGCTATGGGAATGGGTATCCATGGTGAACCGGGAGTTTGGAATGGTCCGATTAAGACGGCTGATGAACTGGCAGAGGAGAGCCTGAAGACTTTACTTGATGATATGCCGGTTCAGGCAGGAGAAGAGCTTTGCTTGCTTGTCAATGGACTTGGTGCAACAAGCATTGAAGAACTTTATATTCTTTCAGGAAGCGTTCGTAAGCTTCTTGATGAGAAGGGAATTAAAACATATCGTACATTTGTTGGCGAATATGCTACAAGTATGGAAATGGCTGGTGCTTCAATCAGTATCTGCAAGGTAGATGATGAAATGAAGAAATGGATTGATATGCCGGTTAAAACGCCGTTCTATACACAGGCATAAGCTAAAAAGCAGGAGGATATAATCATGCAGAAGTTTAGCGCTGAACAGTTACCGGAACTTTTTGCCGGTGTTGCATCAATGTTTGCGGAAAAGAAGGAAGAACTTTGCGATATGGATGCAAAGATGGGTGATGGTGATCTTGGCCTTACGATGGATAAAGGCTATGGCGCCCTTCCTCAGCTGATTAAAGATAATACAGAACCGGGAGATATTGGCAAAACTTTAATGAAGGCTGGCATGAAAATGTCAGGTTTGGTTCCAAGTACTATGGGCACACTGATGAGCAGTGGCATCATGGAAGGTGGCAAGGCTCTTAAAGGTAAAACGGAGTTTGGAGCTGAGGAACTCGCTATTTACTTGACAAATTTTGCGGCAGGTATTCAGAAGAGAGGTAAATGTGCACTCGGTGACAGAACAATCCTTGATTCTGTCGATGCAGGTGCCAAGAGTGCTGCTGAAGCTGCTGCGGCTGGAAAAAACATCGAAGAAGTTATTGATGCAGCTGTAGAGGGTGCTAAGGCTGGTGTAGAGGCTACTAAAAACATGGTTCCGAAGTATGGCAAGGCTGCTGTATTTGCAGCTAAGGCAGCCGGTGTGGCTGATCAGGGGGCTGTTGCAGGTCTTTACATGATTGAAGGCTTAAAACGCGGAATTTGCGGATAAGATTTTCTTTTCAAAACCATTTATAAAAAGGAGAGCGGTAGTTTGTAAAAGCAAGCTGCCGCTCTCCTTTTTGTGAAAACGAGTAGAAGGCGTTGACTAGCCACTGTCCTTTCGCAGCATCGTAAGTGCCGTTCAGTATACGGCGCTTTCAATAGTTAACGAGTTATTTGCCCTTTACGAAAAAATTGAGGCTTAACATTGCAAATCTCCAAAAAAACAGTAAAATATTGTTAAGTAGAATACTAAAGAAATTTACAACTGAAATTGGTTGCAGAAAATAGAACAAGTATTATCATATATAACGATATATTAGTTACATTAAGTGAAGGAGAAACAGGATGAAATATAAAGCCAAAGATATAGCTAAAGCAACGGGCGTGTCACCGGCAACTGTATCGCTGGTGTTAAATAATAGACCTGGAGTGGGAGAAAAAAAGCGCAAGGAAATAATTGATAAGATAGAAGAATTAGGCTGCGGATATTTGTTACGAGGAGATGAACAGGAACATGCGGAGCCTGAAGATATTGGCTTTATCATATATAAATGCATTGATGAAATCATAGAGGAATACCCGGTTTTTAACTATATGTCTGAAAGTATTATACGGGCTCTTGAAAAACATAATTATAAATTGAGCGTTTTGTATCTAAGCAAAAAGGAAAGCTTAAAAGAAAGAAGACAGGCTGTTGAAAACCTTAACTGTGTTGGATACATTATATATAGTGTTGAAATGTATGCAGAAGATTTAGAGATATTCAATGAACTGGATGTTCCGTGTGTATTTATAGATAATCCTTTTTTTGATGCAGACGTTGATGCTGTATCGGTTGATAATGAATGGGGGATTCGACAGGAATTTGAATACCTTTATGCAATGGGTCACCGTGAAATTGGCTATATTAAGAGCAAAATTAAAATAGAGTGTTTTGACGAAAGATATGGAACTTATTGCAGAATGATGCAGGAAAAAGGGCTTGAAATTCGACCGGAGTACATTATACATGTTGGATATCAGGAAAAAGAAACAAGAGAGGATGTGAAGGAATATTTGACACGGCAAAATAAACTTCCAACTGCTTTCTTGTCTGATAATGATTTGCTTGGTTGCAGGGCATTACGTGTGTTTAATAAATATGGAGTTAAAATTCCGGAAGAGGTTTCATTTGTCGGATTTGATGATCGAACAATTTGTTCATTTGTTGAACCAAGCATGTCGACGGTTCATTTACCTACGGAAGCTATGGGCGATGTGGCGGTAGAGATTTTGCTAAAACGAATTAAAAAAGATGATGGTGCGAGAATTAAAAGTAGAATAATTCCCAGATTTATCCAGAGACATAGCGTTGAAAATCGAAATAGAAATATCTGATATTGAATATAATAAAATGAAAAGATGTTACGCGGAATATATAACGTGCAACATCTTTTTTTGATCGGCAGATTAAATAACGATAGCCATATAGAAAAGTGAATAAAAAACGAACATTTAGTATTGTTATATCTGTATATAATACAAGATAGTTAAAAAAATAACTAAAAAACTTTAGCGAGAAGATAAACA
>CAVDGK010000266.1:0-2693 GCA_963607995.1 Oscillospiraceae bacterium
ATAGGCCCTGCTCTGTACATCGAAACAGGCGAGACATACGGTGCAAAAAATCATAGTTTTTTGACAGTGAGGCTGAATTGTGCAGAATTCATGAAATTTGAACTATACGATTTGGTGCTTTTGGAATGAATTTCTATGCTATCATGTAGAGGTGATTTGAGAATTGCTTAGCAAGAAGGTATAAATTATTGCTACTCTGGTTTAAACATATAGTGTCTCGTTTGTTTTATGGGGCAGTCTGTTGATAAGGCGAACTGCGAAACGGAGATATGAGCGATGAAAAAGTGGTTGGGATTGGCAATGGCAGTAGTCTTAGCCTTGTCTGTGGCAGGCTGCTCCGGTACACAAAATGAAAGCTCTGTAGCTGATGCGGAAGAAGATAAAGTCCAGATCGGTATGAGTTTCGACTCCTTTGTCATTGAAAGATGGCAGCGGGACCGGGACGTCTTTGTCTCCGTGGCGAAGGAGCTGGGGGCGGAAGTCAACGTCCAAAATGCCAACGGTGATGTAGATACCCAGAAAGAACAAATTGACTACTTCATCGAAAAAGGTGTCGACGTCATCGTCATTATCAGCATCGATGGTGCCTCCTTATCCGACTCAGTCGCCAAAGCAAAAGCTGCCGGCATTAAAGTTATCGCCTATGACCGCATCATCGACAATTCAGACGTAGATCTCTATATTTCCTTTGATAATGAAAAAGTTGGCGAGCTTATGGCCGATGCCCTGGTGGATGCCGGGATATCCGGTGGAAAAGTTCTCATGCTTGGTGGTTCACCAACCGATCAAAATGTTACCCTTGTGGAAAAAGATTTTAAACAAGTCATGGAAGATAATAATATCACGATCCTGGATTCCACTCATGCCGATGGATGGAAGGCAGAACTGGCAGCTGATTATGTTTATGCCAATACGGACGTGGTGAAGGAAGCCGATGCCATTATGTGCGGCAATGATGACCTGGCAACCCAGGTGGTAAGGGCTTTATCGGAAACCCGCCTTGCCGGAAACAAACTGGTTGTAGGTCAGGATGCGGATCTGGCAGCCTGTCAGAGAATCGTGGAGGGAACTCAGCTTATGACCGTTTATAAGCCGGTAGAAAAGCTGGCTACCAGGGCTGCACAAGAAGCTGTCGCCTTAGCTAATGGCACATCCGTCACAGGAGATGATGTCACCTATGTGGAAGATGGTGATTATACCATTCCGTACATTGCTCTGGAACCCACCGCTGTCAACAAAGACAATATGGACGAAGTGATCATATCCAGCGGTTTCCATTTAAAAGAAGATGTCTATTTGAATGTGCAGTAAAGACCGTTCACGTGCACGGAAGAGAAAAAATCCCTATTTTAGCAAAACCGGTCAATAGCAAAAAAATACTAAATGAAGAGGAATAGTGCTAAAAAGTGCTATTCCTCTTTGCTTTTTAGCACCGCTTTATGTCGAAAATGTACAGACACTTGTAAATTATTACTAATTGGTTTGTGTTAGATTATGTGTACGGGCACGGAGAAGCAAGCCCGTGAAACTATTGTTCAATTCATGATTGGAGGGAAAACATGAAAAAGAAAGTTTTATGTATGGTTCTTTCAGCAGCTATGGTTTCCAGTATGCTGGTAGGTTGCGGAAGCTCATCAAGCACATCTACTGAGTCTTCATCTGCAGCTGAATCTTCATCAACAGAAGCATCTTCAGAAGAAACATCCGAAGCAGCATCAACTACAACCGATACAACTGGTTTAAAGGTTGGCGTTTCAATGCCTACAAAGGATCTGCAGAGATGGAACCAGGACGGTGCTAACATGCAGGCTGAACTTGAAGAAGCAGGTTATGTCGTTGACCTTCAGTATGCATCAAACGATGTTCAGACACAGGTTTCTCAGATTGAAAACATGATCTCAGCCGGTGCTAACGTTCTGGTTATCGCTGCTATCGAAGGTTCTTCACTTGGTGAAGCTCTTGATATGGCTAAATCAGCAAATATCCCGGTTGTTGCTTATGACCGTCTGCTGATGAACTCCGATGCTGTTTCTTACTATGCAACATTCGATAACTACATGGTAGGTACAAAACAGGGCGAATATATTGTAGATGCTCTTGATCTTGAGAATGCTGATGGCCCGTTCAACCTTGAGATCACAGCTGGTGACCCAGGTGATAACAATGCCGGATACTTCTACAATGGTGCTATGGATGTTCTTAATCCGTACATCGAATCAGGCAAACTGGTTGTTAAGTCTGGTCAGACAACATTTGATCAGTGCGGTACTGCAACATGGTCAACAGAAACAGCACAGTCCAGAGCTGAGAACATCATCTCCTCTAACTACGCTGATGGTACACAGATCGATGTATGGCTTTGCTCCAATGACTCTACAGCTCTTGGTGTTGAGAATGCTCTGGAAGCTAACTACACAGGTGAATGGCCGATCATCACTGGTCAGGACTGCGATATCGCAAACGTTAAGAACATGATCGCCGGCAAACAGTCTATGTCTATCTTCAAAGATACACGTACTCTGGCTTCACAGGTTGTTAAGATGGTAGGTCAGATTCTTACTGGTGAAGAAGTTGATGTTAACGATACAGAGTCTTATGACAATGGTACAGGCGTTATCCCGTCATACCTTTGCGAGCCGGTATTCGCTGATGCAGACAACTATCAGGAACTCCTTGTAGATTCTGGTTACTAC